>JAZRNH010000064.1:0-11835 GCA_045648025.1 Clostridia bacterium | reverse complement strand
CTGCAAAGTTTGAAATTGACTTTTTATTTCCAACAGAATATGAATTTAAAAATTCGCTTCCTCTTTTGCTTGATTTGATATAGTTAAACAACTTGCTGTTAAAATAATCAAAATTGATATTATATTTTTTTCCATTAACAAACAATGATTCTTTAATATAAATCGGGTCAACATTAAAATTTATAGCCGAAGAAAAATCAATTTTTAAATCAGAAAACAAAACATTTTGAACTCCGCCATTTTCATTTTCAATTTCTAATGAAAGAAAATCATTTAAGGTTAATTTTTTATCTGTTAACTTTAATTCATTTGCAATATCAATTCTTTTTTGAATTAGCGAAATAATTCTTTCAAGTCTGAAACCTCTATCTAAAAAAGGAAACTCTCGCGACCTTGCCATTTGTTTCAACTTATCATAATCATAGTCATAAAGCAAAACTTCAACACACTTTCCACCAAGTCTTGCAGTGATTTCAACTCCTGGAACAAACTCTCCATCATAGTCATAAACATCTGCGGTTTGAGAAAGTAAATCATCAATAGTTTTAACAGTATCATGATCGGTTATTGCAATTTTTTTCACAGCATTTGCCTGTGCTTCATGCCCCACCATTGATGCGGTTCTAACACCATCAGAACCAACCGTGTGTCCATGCAAATCAAAAACAATATCATTTTTGCCATAAGGTGGCATAAACAAAAATTCTAAAAATTTTCCTCTTCCACCAGTCTTTGCAAAAGCTCTCTTTTTCCAACCTTTTAAATAACTAAAATCCATATTCTCTCCGCCAGTTAATTATATAATTAAAAAACAATAGTGTCAATGCTAAAATTTGCAAGATAGTTGCTTTAAAATTGACAAATTGGTGCAAATTAATATAAACTTAATTTGTATGGAGAATATTATGAATAACTTAGTTCAAACAATTAAATTAAACTCATTTATTGCAGGAATTTCATCTGATGAAGTTGCCCTTGCAAAAAGCTTGGTTGAAAACAAATGCAAAGACAGAAAACTTTTTGTTTGTGAAGGTCTTTGGGCTGTTGACAAACTTATTGAAAAAAATATTAAAGTCACACATTTCTTTTACAATGCTGATAAACTTGAAGCTGGAAAAATTGATGATAAATCGCTTGAAAAAATCGCAAAAATGACAAAATATTCTGCGAAATCTTACGGAATTTCAGAAAAGGCTTGTAAAAAGATTTCTGACCGTGACGGATATGATGAATATTTTATTGTTGCAGAAGCAATTGTTTACACCTTTGCAGACATTGAAAAACTTATCAAAAACAACAATAATGTTCTTGCAATTGTTATGGACGGCTTAGAGCAACCTGGAAACATTGGTGCAATTCTTCGTTCGTTTGATTCTGCTGGTGGCGACTTTGCAATCGTTACAAACAAACAAGCAAAACTTGGCAACAGCCGACTTGTTAGATCTAGTCTTGGTGCAAGTTTTATGCTTCCTGTTTTAGAAGCAGAAATTGGTGAAACACAAGCTTGGCTTGAAGCAAATGGTTTCAAGTCGGTTGTAACCGACCTTCAAGCAAAAAAGAGTTACAGAGAAATCGACTATTCTGGCAGAATTGCAATCATTTCTGGAAACGAACACACTGGAATTTCTGACTCATGGAGAAAACTCGACCACTCAGAAAGCATCATTATTCCAATGCTTGGTTCCGTTGAATCACTTAATGTTGGATTTGCATCAACACTAGTTTCTTATGAAGCAGGTCTTCAAAAATTTGGAAACCATAAAAACAAAAAATAGGAGTAGTTTATGAATATTCAAGAAAAATCACTTAACTATTTTAAATCACTCACTGCCGAAACAATTTCAACTGCAAAGTCTGGTCACACAGGTTCTGCAATTTCTGCAGCAACAATGATGATGGCATTATTTCACGACCATTTGAAGTTTGACCCAACTCACACCGACTGGCCAAACAGAGACAGATTTGTGCTTTCTGCAGGTCACACAAGTTCAATGTATTATTCACTTCTTCACTTGTTTGGATATGACCTTTCAATTGAAGACTTAAAGCAATTTAGAAAATGTCACTCAAAAACACCTGGCCACCCAGAAAAAAATATTGTTCCGGGTGTTGAAGTCACAACTGGTCCACTTGGTCAAGGTGTTGCAAATGCCGTTGGTATGGCAATCGCATCAAAAAAGATGCAAGATATTTTTCCTAATTCAATAAACAACACAGTATATTGCTATTCAGGTGATGGCTGTTTGATGGAAGGTGTTGCTGTTGAAGCTTGTTCTCTTGCTGGAACACTTGCTCTTGATAATCTTGTTTTATTGTATGAAGACAACAACATCACAATCGACGGTGCAAGAACTCTTGCCAATGCCGAAAACACAGCTGACAAATTTGCAGCTATGGGCTGGGCAGTTATTGAAGTTAAAAATGGCCACGATTATATTTCTTGCACAAAAGCAATCGAAAAAGCAAAAAAGGCAAACAAACCAGTTATTGTTATCTTTAAAACAATCATTGGTCTTGGAACCTCAAAAGAAGGCACAGCAAAAGTTCATGCTTATCCACTTCCACCAGAAGAACTTGTTGAGTTTAAAGCAAAACTTGGAACCGAAGGTGAGTTTTATGTTCCAGAAGATGTTTATGATTTTTGTCGTGAAGCCACAAACAAAAATATCCAAATTTCAAAGAAGTGGTATGCCGATAATCAAGGAATTCTTGACAGCATAACAACCTTTAGACCAATTAAATTTAACTTTGAAAAACTTTTAAAAGAATTAAACTCTGGTGAACCAAAAGCCGGAAGAGACATTTCAAGCGAAGTGTTAAATGCTGTTTCTGAAAACTATTTCTTCTTTGGCGGAACAGCCGATGTTGGTCCATCAACAAAAGCAGTTATTTCAAAGTCATCAGACTTTTCTGCAAAAAACTTAAAGGGCAGAAATATTCATTTTGGAATCAGAGAACACTCAATGGGTTCGGTTTGCAACGGAATTGCTGCTGCCGCAAACTTCAATGTTTTTGATAGCACATTTTTAGCATTTTCAAACTATATGATTCCAGCAATCAAAATGAGAGGAATGATGAATCTTCCAGTTTTGTCAATCTTCACACATGACTCAATTGACATTGGCGAAGATGGTCCAACCCACCAACCAATTGAACAAATCTCACAACTTAGAAGCATTATTGGTGTTGATGTAATTCGACCTGCAAACACAACTGAAGTTGTTTGGGCATACAAAAGATTTATTGAAGAAAAAAGACCAACCGCTCTTATTATGTCAAAATCAAAACTTCCTTGCAGCAAAACTGTTACACTTGAAATGGCAAGTTTTGGCGGATATGTTTTATGCGACACCAACAAAAAACCAACTATTCAAATTATTGCAACCGGAAAAGATGTTGACCTTGCAGTTGCTGTTGCAGCAGAACTTAAAGATAGCCACTCAGTGAGAGTGATTTCAATGCCTTGCGAAAAACTTTTTGCTAGTCAAAACAAGACATACAAAAACTCTGTGCTTCTTAAAAATCCAGAACTTACTGTTGTTATTGAAGCTAGTAACGACCCAATTTGGCACAAATATACAACCGAAAACGATATCATTGTTTCTGTTGAAGATTATCAAACTAGTGGCAAGGGTTCAGAAGTATATTCTGCAGCTGGTTTTAACAAAGAACAAATTGTTAAATTAATTAACAAAAAATTAAAATAAAAATCAACATAAAAATATAAACTAAAAACAGGATAAAATAACGATTCACAGAGATTTGTTAATTTTTAGCCTGTTTTTTTTATTTTTTTATTTGAATATTTAACCCTATTTTAGTTTACAATTAATTGAAAAAAAAGTAGTATTAAAATATATAATATTTTAACTTGGGAGATTAGTGAATGAAAAAGAAACTTTTATCTATCATCTTATCAATAATGTTTGCCGCAGTTCTTTTTGCAACCGTTTCAAAAACAGAAAACAAAACTTCTGCCGCTTACACAGCAAACGAACAAACCTATACCATAAAAAATGAAACAGTTGGTTTTTCGGTTTCAGTTGGAACTGGCGGAACAGTTGTTGAACCCGCTGCCGCAACAATTGAAGCTGCAATTGAAGTTGTTGCAACACACAGTGCAAATTCTGTAACAGAAATTTTGTTTGATTCAGTTGTTCTTGAATCACAAGCAAAAATTTCGTTAAACAAAAACTATTTGCTCACTGGTTCAATTTCAGCAAAAAACAATTCGGCAATCATTTCAATCAACAACCCAAGTTCGATTTCACCACTATCAATCACATTTAAAGATTTTGTTCTTTCAAACGAAGTTGATGTTAGCACAAGTTATAATTTGGTTGAAGTTGAAGAAAGTTCAAATCCAGTGGTTATTGTTTTAGATGAAGTTGATTTCAATCACTCAGTCACAACTGACACAGGTGTTGAAACAAACACACACTCAATCTTCTTTAAATCAACCAGCCACACAGTTAATCTTAAAAACACAATTTCACACTCAACTGAATATTTATACAACTTTGAAGAAGGCATCAACCTTTCAGTTGACGAAGCAACATTCTTTGTTGACCAAGCAACCGGTGACCCACTTGCAGACAACACTGTATTGATGATTTCTATACCTTATAATGCAAGAGAATCTTTAATTTATTCTGGAGTATCTTCAATAAACGGAACTCACTTTGGAGCAACTGCACTTTATGATTTTTATGAAGTTAAAGTTTCAAGAGGCGAAACTTCAATGGTTGCAACCTCAACACTTTCATTTGTGTTTGACACAAACTCAGCAAACTTCAATCAAGGCTACACCGCACCAGAAGATTTCTTCTTTGTGTCAGAAGCCGCATTAGACACAATCTTCCCAACCGCTGAAAATATGTCTTATGACCATCACTATTTTGATGGTTGGTTCGGAAAGATTTCTTATCAATCACAAACCTATTATTTTGACCAAGAAACACTTAGAGATTTCGTATCTCACGGAATTATTGAATCAAATATTCCATTATACTTCAAAACATCACTTGATGAGTTTGACATTTCAAATTCATTTACAGCTTATAGATATTTATCAAAATCAACCGCAAGTGAAACTGCTGAATATCTTTCAGTTTACACATTTGCTGAGCTTAATGTTTCCCCAACATACATTGCAAAGTGGAACATAAATACACACACAATCACATACATTAATTCCGCTAATGGCGAAACAATTGATTCACAAACTTATGACTATAATGAAGACTTATCTGCCATTGCATCACCAACAAGAACAGGTTACACTTTCACAGGTTGGTTCACTGATGCAGCTGCAACTTCATCTGTTTTTGATTTTACCAATGCAAAAATGCCAGACCTCAACTTAACCGTTTATGCAGGTTGGAGAATCAATTCTTATCAAATCACTTATATCACAAACAACGGTCAAACAATTGCTCCACAAACATTTGAGTATGGTGCAGAAATTGTTCTTGACGATACCGTTTTAACTCAAACTGAATATAAATTTGTTGGTTGGTTTGAATATATTGGTGGAGCTCTTCAAACAGAAGAATTCTCTCTTGAAACAATGCCTGACAGAAACATTGAACTTAGAGCAGTTTGGACTATCAAAAGAGTCACCATCACCTTTGACACCAAAGGCGGAACAACTTTTGAATCCGTAACTGTTGACTATAACGAAAAAGTTTCAAAACCTGCAAACCCAACAAAATCTGGTTACACATTTGCTGGTTGGTTTTATAACTATGACTGCACCAGCGGACAAGAAGTTGTGTTTGACTCAGAAAACAAACTCACACTCACAAAAGATACTGTAATTTTTGCAAACTGGTTAGTTCACCAATTTTCATTAGAATTCTATCCAAACAACGGAAGCGGAAAAATTGTTTCATATTACAATTTTAAAGACACCATTGAAATTCCAACCATAAACTATGAAAATCACACATTTATTGGTTGGTTTGCAGATGAAAACTGCACAACAGAATTCAAACTTACAACTATGCCAGATTCAAACATTTCAGCTTATGCAAAATGGAAAGCAAAACCACTTCCAGAAATCGATGTTTCTGCTCAAACATATATTGCAGATGCACTTGACCCATCATTTATTGAATACTCAAAAATTACCGGCTTCACAGTAAAATATTTTGTTGATGGCGAATGGACTTTCGAACCACCAACAAAAATCGGAAGCTATGATGTTATGATTTCAAGAAGCGAAGATGACCGCTTTGCTAGATTTTCACAAGTTGTTGAAGACGGATTTGTTATCAACCCAGTAAAGGGCAATTATGCATGGATTGGCATTGTGCTTTTAATTGTTGCCGCTCTTGAATTTGTTGTAGCATTTATCGTTAAAAAATTAAGAAAAATGAAAACAAATATGATTGTTAGCTCAGTTGTGTTTGGAATCATTGCTGTTCCAATCAGCCAAATCGTATTCATTTCAATTTCTGCGGTTGTGTTCCTTGCAGGTCTTGTATGTATGATTTATCAATTTGTAAAACTTAACAGAACCGTTCCTATTGACCTTGTCAACCCAAGAGATGAATCAACAAGAATGGAAAAACTTTTTGCTCACACTGAAAAACTTGCAAATGCAACCACTGCTAAAGAATATTCAGCAGCTGACATTGAAGACCTTTTAATCAATGACACTGTTGGAAAATCTATCAAAGACAAAAATAAACTTCACGAACTTGAACCGGTTGAAGAAAAACCAATTGAAGAACCTGTTGAAGATGACGAAGAAGATGATGGCGATTTAAAGGCTGTTGTTGAAATTGTTGACGACGATGAAATTCAAATTGATGAAAACGAAAAAGAAAGATTATATAACAGTGAAGACCCATTTGTAAGAAAAGATCCAAATGACTACACAGACAACTAATAAAAAAGGCAGTTACAAAATCTGCCTTTTTTTATGTGCATTTTTTAGCAAAAAAAACTTTACAAACAAACCATTATGAATTAAAATTTAATAGTATATTATTTTTTTGGGAGCATTATGGAAAAAAAGAAAAGAAACATTTTTGTTAGGTTTTTTTGTGCCATCGGAAGATGCATAAAAAATTTCTTTTTGTGGCTTGAATATGGCCTCATTTTTATCATCTTTGCACCAAAAGCCAAATGCAAAGTTGTTGACAAAAAGAATATATTAAAAACCGATGAAGCAAGAGTTTTTGTTTCAAATCATTATGAAATTTTTGGACCAATTGCAACCTATCTTTGCTTCCCAATAAAATATAAACCATGGGTTATTGACAAAATGTTAGACCAAAAAAAGGTTGAAGACCAAATGAGAATAAGTGTCTATAACAACTTTCCAAAATACCCAATGTGGTTTAAAAGATTTGTAATCAGAGCTATCAGGGATTTAATGATTTTTGTTATGAAGAGAGCCGGTGCTATTTCTGTTTCAAGAGAAGACATCAGAGCAAACATCAAAACAATGCAAATTTCAACTAAATATTTAAACAAAAAATTTGCAATCTTAATCTTCCCAGAAGAAACATATGTTGAAAAAGGTGTAGGAAAATTCCAAACCGGATTTGAACATTTGGGCAAATATTATTATCAAAAAACAGGCAAGAAAATTTCCTTCTATCCAACATTTGTATCTCAACAAAACAAAAAATACTATATTGGTGAGCCAATTGTTTATGACCCAACTGCTCCTGCAAATGAAGAGAAATCTAGAATCGTTGATTATTTAAGAAATTCAATGGTTAAAATTTATGAAGAAAATGAAGTGATTCCAGAACAACTTGAACAAAGTGAAAACAAATCACTTGAATCAAACACACAAACAGAAAAAGAAGTTGATTTGAGTGAATCAAATGCAAAGGAAACTGCTGAAACAACTTCAAAATCAAACAAAAAACAAGCTGCTAAAAAATCTAAAAAAAATAGCAAAAATAACTAGTTTTTATACTAAAAATGTAGAAATGTGCAAACATTTCTATTTTTTATACATTTTAACCCTATCAAAACCCCTGTTTTGAAATATTGTATATTTTTCCGTAAATTTGCGAATTTTATACAATTTGACTATTTCAAGGCTTTTCTTGACAATACGGGGTTTTAGGTCTATAATAAACGAGCAAATTTTAACCCTAATAAATATAGGAGAAATCTAATGAAAGAAATTTTACACATTTTAGAGCATTCGGCAATTGACACGGTGAAGCTCTTCCCTTTCTTGTTTTTAATTTACTTTCTAATTGAACTTTTAGAGTATAAAAATATATTCAAGTTTGAAAAGTCTAAATTATTAAACGGAAAGGCAAGTCCTGCTGTTGCTGCTGTTTTTGGCTCAGTTCCACAATGTGGGTTTTCAGTAATCTCATCAGAGCTTTTTTCAAAAAGAAAAATCTCTGCCGCGGCACTAGTTGCAGTGTTTATTGCAACCAGCGACGAAGCGATTCCTTTGATGCTTTCAGATTACAAAAATATTCCTGCACTAATAATGCTTATCTTAACAAAAATTGTTTTGGCAATCATCATTGGTTATTTAACAATGTTTATGCATAGCAAACTTTTCAAAAGAGCATTTGAAACAAAAACACTTTCTGTTTCAAATGATTCTATAAAAGCAGTTGAAACAACAGAAGATGAACATGAACACAATCACGATGAACATCACGAACATGATGATGACGACGAACACGAACACGACGAAGATGATGAACATCACGAATCTCACGAAGAACACATTCATGCTTGTTGTCACCATGATCTTCAAGACAACAAATTTGACTGGAAACACCCTCTTATTCACTGTATCAAAATCACCCTTTACATTTTTGTTATAAATTTAATTTTGGGCGGCTTAATTGAATTTTTAGGCGAAGATAAACTCACAGATTTCTTATCTTCAAGCAGAATTCTTCAACCGCTTCTTGCAGTGCTTATCGGGCTTATTCCAAACTGTGCAGCATCAGTTGTTTTAACTGAACTTTACTTAATGGGCGGTTTAAGTTTTGGTGCCATTGTAACTGGTCTTTCAGTTAATGCTGGTCTTGGAATTTTGGTTTTATTTAAAGAAAATAAAAATAAAAAAGAAAACTTGTTTATTATGGCAATGCTTATTATCCCAAGTTTAATATTTGGATATTTGCTTCACTTCTTACCACTCAACTTTTTAAGATTTTAATAAACAAACAAAAAAGAGTCACAAAATTGTGACTCTTTTTATTTGCCTTTTTATTTATAAAATTGTTCTATCATTTTTTCTCTTTCACTTTTAAGTGATTTTGGTTTGCCAGACTTAAAACAAAAAACAAAACAAAGCATAATCAAGCTAGACATTGCTGTTCCAAAGTTGTTGTTGTTTAACAGCATAACCATAAAATATGCAGCAATAAACAACCATGAAGCTGTATATTCTTTAAACCTTTTAATAGCCTGTTTGTCTATCATTGAAAGCACAAACAATGCCATTAAAAGCATACCAATAATACCGTTTGTATATGTGAATCCAAGTAAAATGTTGTGTGAGTGCATTTGTCCAATATTTGGAGCAGAAATGCCATATCCAAAGAAAACCGATTTAACTGTTTCAAAAATTCGTTTTATATAAAGTTCCCACAAACCAATTCTGCCTGGGTCATATTTAACAACACCGTTTAAAACCCAAACCCACCAACCGTCTTTTAATGTAAATGAGTCAACTTTTTCAAGACCAACCGTATCAAGATTTGAATAAACCCTAACAATATAAGCATAGGTTCTGTCTTCCATTAAAAGCATAATTGCAAAGATAATCGCCGCCAAATTGAGTAAAAACTTCAACTCACCCCTGCCGTTCTTTTTGAGTTCTAAAATAGCAAAAATTGCAAACACAGCGGCAAATATCATAATAAATGCCCTTGAAAGTGTCATAAAACCAAACACAAACACTGTTACAAACAAAGCCAAAAACTCTGGAATTTCAATTTTATTTAAATGTTTAAGCACCAAAAGAACCGATATTGCCATAACTGCATAGTCACTAAAAATGTTAGGGTGGAAAAACACAGCAAAGAATCTGAGTATTCCATTAATAAGTTCTCTTTCAACAATGCCAACTCTTGGAGAGTAAGAAATAAACAAACCGCAAATCGCACCACATACAACCGAATAGACAAAAGTTTTTGCAGTGGTGGCAAAATCAATTTCATTTCGCTTTTCATAAATAAAATATATTGTAATCATTGCAAAAAGCAAAATCAAAAAGTCTAAAATGTTAGTTTTGTAAATTGGGAAAATAAGTTGATAAACCAAAATCAAAAGTATTGCAAGAAGTGGTTTATAGCTTATTTTTTTCTTGTTTAAAACAACATCAATAATCCAGTTTTTAATATAGCCAAAAATAAAGATATGTGTCATAAGACCCAAAAAGGTCATATCAATAAATATGAGAAGTTGAAATGGTCTAACAAAAAGTTGAAGCCTAAACAATTTGTCGGTTTTCAAAAAGAAAGAAACCATAAACAAATAGCAAACAATAATTGTTGTAAAAACAGGATAAAAACAAGCCAAAATAAACATAGCAAACACTATGCCCATATTTGCAAACTCATAATATTTATTAAATAATTGCTTAAATTTATCCATAGTCACAAGTCAATTTTAGCACAAACAAATCGGTTTAGCCAATAAAACAACCATTAAAACCATACAAAAACTATAAAATCGCACAAAAAAAGAGCCTTTTTCAAGGCTCTTTAATTTGATTTAACCAGCAACGATTGTTCCAACTGTGATATAACACATTGTTGAAGTTATGTCGTTGTAGTTGTCAATTCCTGTGATTGTAACATAGAAATAATAGTTTGTTGCATCTTCAAGAACTTCTGTTCCTGTATATTCAGTCCAACCAGAACCACCAATTTTTGGAGATTCACTGTCTGTGTAATAAATGGTAACAGTTCCACCAAGATTACAAACATATTCATTTTCTTCATAAGTTACAGTATAACCATTGGCGGTAAATGTGAAGAGATTATTTCCAAATGCTTCACCAGTATATTCAACTTCTGCATCAGTTGCAGTCATTGAAAGTGCACCAGCTGTTGCTTTTTGAACTGTGAAGTTTTGAACCATTGAATATTCATCATCATAAACTGCAAGTCCAGAAATCTCAGCAAAAATGAAATATTGTGTTCCACCATTTAAAACAGTTGTTGCTGTATATTCAGTCCATTCACCAACACCCATTGTTGTTGATGTTGAAGAATAATAAAGTTTTACAGTTCCACCAAGGCTGCAAACAAGTTCGCCATCTTGAACAGAAATTGTATAAGCATCTCCTGTTACTTTAAATGTGAAGATATCAAATCCAAAAGCTTCACCTGTGTATGTTGGAGGTGTGATAACTCTTGCAACAAAGTCTGCAAGGTCTGCTTTTACAATTGAGAAGAACACTGATGTTCTTGCACCTGATTGAAGTTCATAGTTGCCAACTTCATTAGCATAAAGATAAGCATAATATGTTCCAACATTAATAAAGTTCTTTGTTGGATCAACATCAAGCACATAAGCTGAACCATTATATTCCCATTCAATATAATAATCACATTCTGTGTCGTAAGCATTTAAACCTTTTTTGAGTTCTTTGCCAAACTTTTCAATAACAATGTTTGGTTCGTTTGAGCTTCCTGTATAAACAACAGTAGATGGAATACTTGGAAGACCAGGCATTGTATCTTTATAAATTTCAAATGTTGAAACTGGAGAAACTGTTGCAAGTCTGTTTGCAGTAGTTTCAGTGAACACTCTCATATAATAAACACCAGCATTAATATCCATTCCCTCAACAAAAGTTACCCAACTTGTTGCTTGAAGATT
>JAZRNH010000063.1:0-78901 GCA_045648025.1 Clostridia bacterium | reverse complement strand
CATATAAAAACCATAGCAAATATCAACTGTTGACCTAAGTGCCGAAGCTGTTGACGATTGAACAAGTGTTGCCGCTTCGTCAGCATCTAAGAGTTCATCAGGATAAAAGCTTAAAATAAACTCTGAAAAAGTACAGTTTGTGTTAGTTTCTTTTTTGTATGCTTCATAAACATCTTGAAGTGTTACATTTGAACCATCTTTTCCATGAAGGCTTTGAAGATATTCAAATTCTGAACCAGTAAATTCACCATTTAAAACAGCAAGTTCATAGGCAGAAAGACCATCTCTGCCGTCTTTTGCAGAATTGCTTTTGACTGAATTAAAAATGGTAAATGCAGCCATAACAACAAGCAAGACAATTGCAACTATATTAAATTTTTTATTATCCATTATTTCTCCTTAAGAAAGACCAACAATTGTGCCATCTGAAAGAATATCAATTCTTTCTGCATTAGGAACTTTTGAAAGTCCTGGCATCAACATCATATTTCCTGCAATTGCAACAAGGAAACCTGCACCAGATCTAATATGAATATTTTGAATAAAGATTTCAAAATCTTTTGGTGCACCAATTTTCTTTTGGTCATCTGATAAACTAAACTGTGTTTTTGCAATAATTATTGGAAGTTTATCAAGTTTTGCAGATTTTGCAAATTTGATTTTAGCAAGAGCTTCATCAGAAAAAGCAACCGATGCTCCACCGTAAACGGTTTTAACAATATCTTCAATTTTCTTTTCAATGCTATCATTTAAATTATATGCAAATTTGAGTTTTTTATCATCAATGTTTGCAAGGACAGCTTCAGCAAGAGCAAGAGTACCTTCGCCACCTTTTGCAAAACATTCATTAACAACAGCATCAATTCCTCTTTCTTTGAGTTTATCAATAACTAAGTTAATTTCTTCTTCTGTGTCGGTTAAGAATTTGTTGATAGTAACAACAACATTAATTCCAAAAGTATTTTTAAGTGTATCAATATGGTGATATAAGTTTTCCATACCCCTTTCAACCAAAACAAGATTATTTTCTTCTGGTGTAATATCTGAACCACCGTGGAATTTTAAACCTCTAATTGTTGAAACCAAAACAATAACAGATGGATTAAGTTCACCAATTCTACATTTTAAATCTAAGAATTTTTCTGCACCAAGATCACTTCCAAAACCGGCTTCTGTGATTGTGTAGTCGGCAGTTGACATTGCAAGTTTTGTTGCAATAATGCTGTTGCAACCGTGAGCAATGTTTGCAAAAGGTCCAAGATGAACAAATGCAGGAGTATGTGCAATTGTTTGAACAAGGTTTGGTGAAAGCACATTTCTAAGAAGAACCGCCATACTGCCTTCTGCTTTTAAATCTTTGGCATAAATTGGCTTTTTGTTTTTATTTAAAGCAACCATAATATTTCCAAGTCTTGATTTTAAATCATCAAAATCTTGTGCCAAACAACAAATTGCCATAATTTCACTTGCAGCAGTAATTGAAAAACTATCTCTTCTTGTGAGAGATTGTTTGTTTCCGTCTTTGTCTTTTCCGCCAATTTCATAAGTAATTTCTCTAAGTGATCTATCATTAACATCAAGACATCTGTTAAACAAAATTTGATTTACATCAATATCAAGTTCGTTTCCATTAAAAATGTGATTATCAATCATAGCACAAAGAAGATTGTTTGCAGCTGTGATTGCATCAAAGTCACCTGTGAAACTAAGGTTAATGTCTTCCATTGGAAGCACTTGGCTATATCCACCACCAGCAGCACCACCTTTAATGCCAAAAACAGGTCCTAAAGATGGCTCACGAAGGGCAAGACAAACCGACTTATTCATTAGGCTAAAAGCATCTGCAAGACCAATTGAAACAGTGGTTTTGCCGATTCCATATTTTGTTGGACTCATTGCTGTAACCAAAATAAGTTTTCCTCGTTTTCCGCTATCAATATATTTTTTATATCCTGAAACCTTTGCAATGGTTTCACCATACATAGAAAGGTCTTTTTCAGCAATATTAAGTTTCACTGCAACATCTTTTGCTGAAATAAGTTTTGCAGATTGAGCGATTTCGATATCAGATAACATAACTAATTCTCCTTTGTGTTATTAAAATTTTTTAAATAAGTTTCAACTGCCGCTTTTACATCAACAATTGCTTCTTTTAATGATTTTTTAATTAAGAACCCAGCTGCATTTTTGTGACCACCGCCACCAAATGTTGCTGCAATTTCTGAACAGTCGTATTCAGTTTTTGAGCGGAAACTTCCGTGAATTCCATCTTCTTTTTCTTTTAAAACAGAAGCGATTTTATATCCACAACTAAGATATGTGTTTGCTAAATTTCCAACCGATTCATCTGGAAGAACATTGAATTTTTCAAAGTCTGCAAGTGAAACTTTCATTATGGCATACCCAAATTCATCATTAAGTTCGGCTGAAAGTATTGTGTTTGCAGTAAGTTTTGTAAATGGCACGGTTTTTTTGTCAAAAAATTCGGAATAAACTTTTTTGATATCAGCACCCAAGTCAAGCAAATCTGCCGCAACTTTAAATGTTAAACTATCAGTGTTGTTGTTTCTAAAAATTCCTGTATCACCAGCCACTGCAAAATATAATGCAGTTGCAATTTTTGAATCAATTTTTATCTTCAAATCTTTAATAACTTCATAAATCAATATTGCACAAGCAGAATATGTTTTAACCACATTAACTTTTGCCTCAAGTTCACCTTTTGCATGATGGTCAAGTCTTAATGTGTTTGTATGCAAGTCAAAACCTTCTTGAAATTTTCCAAGCATATTAAGCCCAGCAACATCAACAACCACCAAAAGATCATAGTTGTCTTTGTTAAACTCAACTTGATTATATAATTTTGATTCTTCTAAAAAGTGATAACTTTCACTTATTTCTGTTTCACAAAACAAATCAACTGATTTTCCTGCCTTTGTCATAGCAAGATACAAAGCAATGGTTGAACCAATTGTATCAGGGTCTGGACTTGAATGTGAAAACATAGCAATTTTGTTTGCTTTCTTCAAAATTTTCAAATAATTCTTCATAAATCTCCTTTTGTTTACACAATTCCATTTTTATCATATCACAAGTGTTTTGATTTTGCAAAATATTCTACTTTTTAACAAATATTTTGTGCAAAATAAAAGCCAATGATACGATATCATTGACCTTGTAAAATTTATTAAATTTATACTATGCAAAAAAGTTTTCTGCATTTTCATAAAATATTTTATTAATTGCCTTTTCGGTATAACCTAACGACATTAATGCTTTTGATAATTTTGATGATAAATCAGAATATCCATTAACTGACTTAGGCAAATATTCTGTGCCATAAAAATCCGTACCAATTGCAAGGTTGTTGATTCCAAATTTACAAGCAAAATAATCAATATGTGAAACAACATCTCTAATATTTGATTTTTTTGTCCCAGTCAAGAAATCAGAGACCAAACAAAGCCCAACCAAACCGCCTGAATCAATTATCATTTTAATTTGATAATCTTTCAAATTTCTTGAGTGTGGTTGAAGTCCATAAAATGCAGTATGTGAACAAAAAATTGGCTTGTTTGTGATTTTCGCAAAATCCATAAAACTTTCTTCATTTAAATGAGCCGTGTCAACTTTTATGTAATTTTGTTCAAGCTGTTTAATCACTTGTTTTCCAAACGAAGTGATTTTTCCAGACTCGTGTGCACCACCAGCCAAACAATTGCTATTGTTCCAAGTAAGTCCTGCATATAGCGGTCGTGTGCTTAAAAACTCTTGCAAATTATCCTTATTCAAAAAATGCAAATCTTCAACTGCCAAATATAAATTATTATGCAGATTCACAAAATCTCTTGCTCTTTCAATTGCCGAAATTGATTCTTTTGAGTTTAATTCACTTGTCCAAATGGCAGTAATAATATTTTCTTTGTTATTTTTAGAAATATATTTGTTTTTGCTGCTTAAATTTTTAAGTTTAAAATAATAATCATTGTGCATATCAAAAATTTTATACATATTATAATATATTTCTTAATTTTCCAAAAATATACAAATTTTTTATAAAATTTTGAAATTTAATTAGAAACTTTGGTTCTAAATAAAATTTTTATTTAGTATTGAATACCATAAATAAGTATGATATAATAACTATATGGAATTTATTAAAAAGAAAAAAGATATGTCTTTTTTAGATGAAAGAAAACTTGCCAGTAAAGAATTTGAAATAATCTTGACTCAAAAATGCAACCTTTCATGCAAACATTGTATGAGAGGAGATGGCTTTAACAAAGAAATCTCTGCCGAAGTTTTAGATGGAATTTTCAGTAAATTTTTTTACATTGAAAACTTGTCACTCGGCGGCGGTGAAGTTTCACTTTCACCAAATACAATAAGACTTTTAACAGAAAAATTGAAAGAACATAAAGTTATTGTCAAACATATAAACTTCACATCAAATGGAGTTTCTGCCAGTGATGAATTTTTGCAATCACTTGTTAATTTAAGAGAATATGTTGTTTCTTGTGACGAAATGCCCTCTTTCTTTGTAGATAAAAAAGATTCTCTTGAACCACTTATTGCTTGTTTTAGTTTTGATGATTTTCATTTGCAAGAAATGATTGATAGAGGAATTGAATTTGATCAAATTTATTCAACTGTTGCAAAATACCAAAATCTTTTCTCTCAAAAAGCAATTGAATGTAGAATGTCTTGCGATGTTGATATCATAAATTCTGGAAGAGCTGAAAATATTTCTGAAAACATTAGAAAAGTTAAAGCATTTAAACCAAGTGATTGGGTTTATCAATATTTTAGTTCAAAATCAAAACCTGTTACTCTTTTTGGTGGTGTATTTTGTGTTTCAACTGATGGTGAAGTTATTCCACCCAATACCCCATTTAAAGATGAAAAAGTTGTTTCTTTTGGAAATATTATAACTGATAAACCAAGTCAAATTTTTGCAAATATGACAACAAAAGAAGTTACTCCAAAAGGTTTTAACAAAGAATATAACAAAATGTATAAAAAGATTTCTGCCCCATGGTTTTTATGGCGAAAATATTTAAAATCTTATGGCAGAAAAAAATTACAAATTTTCAGATATTATGTAAACGAAAAATCTGAACAATCAAAACAATAAAAAAAACTAGCAAATTGCTAGTTTTTTTTATTATGAAGCAACATCGGTTGCTCTTGTTTCTCTAATAATATTAACTTTAATTTGACCTGGATATTCAAGTTCAGATTCAATTTTTCTTGCAATTTCTTTTGCCAAGATAACCATTGATGCATCATCAACTTCTTCTGGTTTAACTGCAATTCTAATTTCTCTACCTGCTTGAATAGCAAATGAAGAATCAACACCTTTAAAGCTGTTTGCAATTTCTTCAAGTTTTTCAAGTCTTTTAACATAAGCATCAAGAGATTCTCTTCTTGCTCCTGGTCTTGCACTTGAAATAGCATCAGCAACTTGAACTAAAATTGCTTCGATTGATTTAAATTCAACCCCGCCATGGTGAGCTTCAATACAGTGAATAATTTCAGGACTTTCTTTATATTTTTTAGCAACATCAACACCGATTGAAACATGGGTACCTTCCATTTCAAAGTCAAGAGCCTTTCCAATATCATGAAGAAGACCACCCCTCTTTGCAACGGCAACATTTGCACCAAGTTCACCAGCAAGAAGACCTGCAATATAAGATGTTTCTAAACTGTGTTTTAAAACATTTTGACCATAACTGGTTCTATATTTAAGTCTTCCCAAAATTTTAACCATTTCTGGATGAAGATTAAACACACCAGCTTCGAAACTTGCATTTTCACCAGCTTCTTTAATTGTTTTTTCAATATCTTTTTGAACTTTTGCAACAATATCTTCAACTCTTGCTGGATGAATTCTTCCATCAGTAATAAGTTTTTCAAGAGTAAGTCTTGCAACTTCTCTTCTAATTGGGTCAAATGATGAAAGTGTTACAGCATCAGGTGTATCGTCAACAATAAGGTCAACACCAGTAGCATTTTCAATTGCTCTAATATTTCTTCCTTCTCTTCCGATGATTCTACCTTTCATTTCATCAGTTGGAAGTGCAACGGTTGTAACAGTAACATCTGCAGTTTGATCAGTTGCACATTTTTGAATTGCAAGTGTAATAATATCTCTTGCTTTCTTTTCGCCTTCTTCTCTTGCTTCGTTTTCAATATCACGAACAATGTTTCCAGCTTCTTTTCTAGCATCATCAATAATTGAATCAACTACTTGTTTTTTTGCTTCATCTCTTGAAAGACCTGCAACTCTTTCGAGTTCTTTTGCAACAGATTCTTTTTCTTTCAAGATTTCTTGTTTAGTGTTTTCAAGATCTTGCTTTTTGTTTTCAAGTTCTTCTTTTGCAGTGTCGATTGCCTGCATTTTTTGGTCTAAAACATCACTCTTCTTATCAAGAGCAGACTCTTTTTCCAAAATTCTAGATTCCATTTTTTGAACTTCAAGTCTTCTTTCTTTACATTCATTTTCAGAATCCACTTTCATTTTTAGTGCTTCTTCCTTGGCCTCTAAAATGGCTTCCTTTTTGATTGAAGATGCCTTTTCTTCAGCATCTTTAATTGTTTTTTCTGCAATATTTTTTGCATTACCTAACTTTTTCTCAAGCATCTTAGTTGAAATGAAATAAGATGCAACAGAGCCTATCGCCAAGGAAACAACAGCTGATATAATAATACCTACCATTTATTGTTCCCCTTAAATTTAATTAGTGTTAAATTAGAAATATAAAATTATCCAATTTCTCACAAATAAATTTTATCATACTAAAATTTTAATTGTCAAGTTATATAAAGAATTATACCCCTTGAATTAAATAATTTTTGCAAAACAAAAATCATAGCTATTTGCTATGATTTTTTAATTAATTTAAAAACTATTTATCAGTTTCTTCAGCCTTTTGTGGATTTAAAAGGTCACGAAGTTTTTTATCAACTTCTTCGGCAAATGCAGGATTTTCAAGCAAATACTTTCTAACATTTTCTCTGCCTTGTCCAATTTTTTCACCGTTATAGCTGAACCATGCACCACTCTTTTGAATGATATCATGTTCAACAGCCATATCCAAAATACAAGATTCATTTGAAATTCCCATACCGAAAATAATGTCGAATTCTGCAACTTTAAATGGAGGTGAAACTTTGTTTTTAACAACTTTAACTTTTGTTCTAGCACCAACAACTTGGTCACCGTCTTTAATAACTTCACCTTTTCTAACATCAAGTCTGATTGTTGAATAGAATTTCAAAGCTTTTCCGCCGGTTGTTGTTTCTGGGTTTCCAAACATTACACCAACTTTTTCACGAAGTTGATTAATGAAAATAACACAAGTTTTTGTCTTGTTGATAATAGCAGTAAGTTTACGAAGAGCTTGGCTCATAAGTCTTGCTTGAAGACCAACATGAGTGTCACCCATTTCGCCATCAATTTCTGCTTTTGGTGTTAAAGCTGCAACTGAGTCAATAACCAAAATATCAATTGAACCAGATCTTACCAAATTTTCAGCAATTTCCAAACCTTGTTCACCATTGTCAGGTTGAGAAACATATAAGTTTTTAATATCAACACCAAGTCTTGCTGCATAGTTTGGATCAAGAGCATGTTCTGCATCAATAAATGCTGCAGTTCCGCCCATTTTTTGAGCTTCAGCAACAATATGAAGAGAAACTGTTGTTTTACCAGAAGATTCTGGTCCATAAATTTCAACGATTCTACCTCTTGGAACACCGCCAACACCAAGAGCAAAGTCAAGTGTTAAGCAGCCTGTTGAAATAACATCAATATCTTGGCTTTGATAATCGCCAAGTCTCATAATACTGCCTTTTCCAAATTCTTTTTCAATTTGAGCAATCGCTTGTTCAAGATTTTTTTGTTTATCTGTCATAATTGTATCCCCTTAAATTATTAGTCATCATATTCTTCGTCTTGAGCTTCTTCATCATCTTCTTTTGAATCTGCTGAAAGAACTTTAATTGCCTTAACTGTATAGTTAACACATGACACTACTGATAATACCACACCAACAATCATTAAAGCAAGACCAAAATATAGTACATATTCAACAAAATTTGCTGTTACAGACTCTCTGAGAGCGATATATAAAATTAAAATAACATTAGAAACATCTAAGAATAAAGATTTAACTTTACCAAAGATATCTGCTGGAATAACATAATTTTTGTTTGCAGCAACCATACGGATTCCGCTAATCAAAATATCACGAAGAACAACAACTAAAAGCATTAAAATTGCTGCCCAATCTGTGATAACACCTGAGAATAAAACCAAAATCATAGCAGTTGTTGTGATAAACTTATCTGCAATTTGGTCCATAAATTTACCAAAATCGGTAATCATATTAAACTTTCTAGCAATTTTGCCATCAATAAAATCTGTGATGCAACCAAGAATATAAATTCCGAGAGCAACATAAACACCAACACCGTTTGGAATTGGAAGCAAGAACATAAGCACGATAAGTGGTGTGCAGAAAATTCTTGCCATTGTTAAAATATTTGGAACATTCATTTTAAATTTACTCATAATCTTCAATTTCTCCTTTTAAATCGTATCCTAAAACTTTTGTGATTTTAACTTTATAATATTTGCCAATTTCAAGTGGCTGTTTTGATGTGAAGAATACTAATGTATCTGCTTCTGGTGTTTGATATTCACTTCTTCCAAAGAAGAGCTGTCTATCATAATCAATACCTTCATAGCAAACTTCAATAGTTTTTCCAATAAATCTCTTATTAACTTCTTGTGCTACCTTCTTTTGAATTCTAACAAGTTTTAAAACTCTCTTTCTCTTAACTTCACTGTTAAGTTGATCTGGAAGAAGAGCTGCAGCAGTGCCTTCTTCTTTTGAATAAGCAAAGAATCCAACATGCATAAGTTTATATCTTTCAACAAAAGCACAAAGTTCTTCAAAATCTTGTTCTGTTTCACCTGGGAAACCAAGCATCATTGTTGTTCTAATCGCAATGTGAATTGGTTGACTTTGAAGCTTGTCAATAAGGTTAACAATGTCACCGTGAGTTGTTTTTCTATTCATTCTTTTAAGCACTGGATTTGCAATGTGTTGAAGTGGAATATCAATATATTTGCAAACTTTTGGGTTGTTTACAATTTCATGAATAAGCTCATCGGTAACCATTTCTGGATAACAATATAAAAGTCTAATCCATTTAAGTTTTTCGATTTCAGAAAGTTTTTGAATAAGTTTAACAAGTTGAGGTTTTCCCGACTTGTCCATACCATATCTCGAAATATCTTGTGCAACTAAAATAAGCTCAGTTGCACCATTATCAACAAGACTTTTTGCCTCGTCTAAAATGTTTTCCATACTTTGAGATTTATACTTTCCTCTAATAAATGGAATTGTACAGAATGTGCAATAGTTTTCACAACCATCAGCAATTTTTAAATATGCATAATGAACAGGTGTTGTAACCATTCTGTTTTCTACAAATGGAATAGAAGTTTGATCACTAACTTTCACAATCTTTTTATTCTTTTCATAAGATGCTTCAATGATTTTTACAATGTCTTGATATTGGTCAATTCCCAAAAAGATATCAACTTCTGGAAAATCTTCTCTCATTTGACCAGACCATTTTTGAGGCATACAACCTGTAACAATAAGTCTTTGACATCTTGCAGCTGGATTTCGTCTATATTCACTCATTTCATTAATAGTGTCCATAGATTCATTTCTAGCATTTTTGATAAATCCGCAAGTATTAATAATTATAATATCTGCATTTGCTGCATCGGCGGTAAATTTATACCCTGCATTTCTAAGATAAGTAAGCATTATTTCAGAATCAACACGGTTTTTATCACAACCAAGTGAAACCACACCAACCAACTTTGACCTATAAACCTTTTTATTGGTTTTCATAATATCAACATCGGTTGTTTCTATGCTTTTGTTTTTATTTTTTTCAACCATAATTCTCCTAAACTATTATTAAACTTCTAAATTTTCAATAACAAGTTCAATTTCTGCTCTAGTAATATCTGCAACTCTTAAGTGTTTAACTTCTTCATCATAAATTGTTGAATATAAGAAGTCTTCTTCATCAATAAGTTGTTCAGCACCTTCTCTGCCAACCGCTGAAATTGAATCGTCAATATCAGCAGATTTGAAACAAATTCTTGTTGGAAGGTTATAGTTAATATCAGATCTTTCAATATCACTTGCAGATGCAACAACTGCATAAATTCCGACAAGTCTTCCAAATTTTAAAATATTGTGCAAACAAACATTAATTCTATCAGAATCTAAAAATTGAACCATCTTTGCATAGTTGTTCATAAACAATACAAGATAAGGCATTGGTTTCATACCTCTTTCTTCAGCTTGTAAGTTATATGCAGAAATACTCTTCACACCTGAATAAACAAGGTTGTTATATCTTTCTTCTAATTCTTTGCTTAAACCCACAAGTGAGTCAACAATTTCTCTATTGTTTTTTGCAACTCTGTTGTAATACATATAAGAACTGTCATTAAATACATCAAATTCACTATCAAACATAGCATCACAAATAACAAATTGAATATCATCTGCTGTGTTCTTTAAAAGCAAACTCAATAAAATTGAACTGAAACTATTAAATACAACATCTTCATTTTTGGTAAACATTACAGTTCCACAAGTATCTCTTAAATTTGAATAAACAATCTCACCTTCTGAATCTTTTCCAAGAACATAGCTAAGTTTATCTTGATCTTTAAACTCTTCAGTAGAAATAACATCAATAAATTTAAATGGTTCAATTTTTTGATATGCACCAACAGTTGGTTCTTCTGGCTCAATTTCAACTTCTTCAATTGCAGCAGCCGCTTCTTCAGCAGCTTTAAGTTCAGCTTCTTTTCTTGCTTGTTCTTCAAGCAATTGTTCTTGAAGCTTTGCATTTTCAACCTCAACTTCTTCTTGAATCTTTCCAAGAGAACTAAGGTCTGTCAAAAATTCTAAATCAGAACTATTTGAAGTTGTATCAACATATTCAGTTTCAACTTCATCAAGCTTAAATCTTTCAAGTTTTTCTTCTGCAGAAAGTGGTCTATCAATAATTTCTTCTTGCTTGTTTAAAACTTCTTCTGCACCAATTAAATCACTGGCAGAAGCGGTTAAAATTGAATCTTCGTCTTCAGCATCTTCAACTGAATCAACAAGTGTTGAAAAGTCATCAAGCAAATCATCTTGAACAGAAGTTTCTTCTTGACTTGATTCTTCTGTTATTAAATTTGTTTCTGAATTTAAGTCAGCCATAAGGTCATCAAACGAATCTGTTTTGATTTCATCTTGAACAGTAGTTTCTTGAACTATATCAGCTGGTGCTTCAATAGTTGTAATTGATGGTTCTTCTGTTTTATCGTCTTCCAAATCAAATGCAGAAAGAAGTGAACTCTTTGTGTTTTCAACAATAGGTTCGCTTTCATGTGTTTGAACATCTTCAACAACAGGTTCAACTGCTTCTGGTTCTGGTTTTAATTCATCAAGAGTAGTTGCATCACTGCTAAGTTGAGCATCTAAATCTTTCAAAAATTCATCAAAATTATCTTCTTCTATTCCCGCACCAACAGAAACAGAATTTTCAGTATCATTTGATGTGATTTGCAAATCATCTGAATCACTAGCTTCTTCTGTTGTAAGAATTTGGTCAAGTTCGTTTAAGAAATCATCAATACTACTTTCTAAAGCATCTTCGTCTTCATCTTCTGTGCTTACTGCTTCATTTTGAACAGTTGCAGAAACATCTAAAGCGGTTGGTTCTGATGACACCGCTTCTTGAACAGGTTCTAAAACAGCTGTTTGAACCGGTTCAATTTGTGGCATATCATTATAAATTTTCTTTTCAGAATTTACTTCAAAATCTGCAAAGTTGTCATATACTTCAAAATTTGTTTGCGATTGAACAGGTTCTTCTTTTTTTGGAGCCATTTCAAAAGCAGAAGATATTGAAGGGGCAGCTTCAACAGGTTTTTCATCATTATCATTGCTAATGATAATTTCATCATCGTCACTAGAAAATTTCTCAGTTGATTCAACTGAAACTTCATCTGAACTTCTGTCAAAAACAGGTTCAACAGATGAAACTGTTGATGGTTCAGAAACAGTATTTTCTGAATAATTGATATCTGAATCATTTGAACCTATATCAGTTGCAGGTTCTGAATTTTCTGCAGCAGAATCATAACTTGCAGAATCTCCATTTTCTCTCGCAAGTTTTTCTTGTTCTTTTTCAGCTTTATGTTTTTCAGGGTCATAGTCATTATACATATTTGGGTCTGTTTCAATGCCTCTTTCCCTGTCAAGAGATTCTCTTGCTGCCCTGAGTTCATCAAGGTTTACTGAACCAACATTTTTATCCAATTTCATTACCTCACTTGTAATAAATATTTTCTAGTCAATAGAGTCATAATCTTCACCAAATTCCTCTCTAAATTGTTCTGGTGTGATTAAGATTTTTCTTGGTTTAGAACCAGTTGCTTGAGCGATATACCCCCTCTCGCTCATCTGGTCAATAATTCTAGCGGCTCTTGAATATCCAATAGAAAGTCTTCTTTGAATATAAGATGTTGATGCACCGCCGTTTTGCATAACATATTTAAGTGCAACTTTAAAGTAATCATCTAATTTGTCTTTCTTTGGTGGAAGCCCATCTCCACCATTAAATGTAACAGACGAACTATCACCTTCTGAAGAATCTTTTTCCATTTCATCTTCAACGGTAAGGTCAAAGTTTGCATCATTATTTTTAATTGTATATTGAATAACTGCTCGAATTTCTTCATCTGTTGCATAAGATGCTTGAAGTCTTGGCCAAGCAGATGTTCCTGTTGGAGCAAAAATCATATCACCTCTTCCCAAGAGTTTTTCAGCACCAACGGTTGTAAGAATTGTTTTTGAGTCGATTCCAGATTGCAAACTAAATGCAATTCTTGATGGAATGTTGTTTTTGATAACACCTGTGATAATATCAACAGAAGGTCTTTGTGTTGCAACAACCATGTGCATACCACAGGCACGAGCAAGTTGTGTAATTCTTTGAATATATGCCTCGGCATTTTTCTTATCTGCTTGCATAATTTCTGCAAGTTCATCCACGATAATAACAATGTATGGAAGTTTTTCAAATTGACCTGCTTTAACAAGATCACTTTTGTTATAAGGTTTAATATTGTTATAACCAGCATTTTTCATTAATTCATATCGTCTATCCATTTCTTTAACACACCATCTAAGTGCATTAATTGCTTTTTGAGAACCAGAAACAACTTCTGGTGTAAGCAAATGTGGAAGTCCGTTATAAATTGGAAATTCAACTCGTTTTGGGTCAATCATAATAAGTCTAAGGTCATCTGGACTGTTTTTATAAATTAAACTCAAAACTATATTGTGAATAAACACAGATTTACCAGATCCAGTAGAACCAGCAATAAGCAAGTGAACCATATCAACCAAACTTTTAACCACAATTTCACCTGAAATATCTTTTCCAATTGCAATTGGAAGTGGTTCTTTACAGTTTTGGAAAGCATCACTTTCGAAAAGTTCTCTTTGATAAACAGTGGTAAATGTTTCGTTTTCAAGTTCGATACCAACAAACGAACTTCCAGGAATTGGAGCTCTAATGGTAACAGTTTTTGCAGCAAGTGCTGCTTTGATATCATCTTCACAGTTAGGAATTCTTTTTACAGAAACACCATAAGGAAGTGAAAGTTCATATCTTGTAATTTTTGGTCCTCTAACAATATTTTTAACTTTTGCAGAAATATTAAATGATTCAAGAACATTTTCAAGCATCATTGTCTTTCTATTTTGTTCCGCAGTATAGTCACCTTTGTCAGGAACCGGTGTTTTTAATAAATTTAAAGTTGGTGCATTGTATCTAACCCCAAACATTGCACCTTGTGAACCAATTGGTCTTTGTTTTGGTTCCGGTTGTTTTGGTGGAGCCGGTGGAGTCCAAACTGGTTCTGGATCTGGTCTAACAGGTGGTATCCAAACTGGATCTGGTGCAGATTCTACTGGACTATTCCAAATTGGATTATTGTTTTGTGGCTTATAATCAACAGGTTCGTTACTTACTACTGTTTCTGATGAATCATTACCACCTTTTAATGATTTTAAGAATTCTTCAAAATCAGAATCTACCCCTTCATCAATATCATTTTCTGATTCTGGATAATTTGGAAAAGTTATAGCATCTTCTTCATCACTTAATGTTGGTTGAGATGTTTCATTTTCAAAAATTGGAGAACCCAAATCTATTGTCTGACTGGTTTCAGTTGTTTCACCATAAGTTGTAGGTCTGCCATAGATATCATTGATATATTGTCTTCTTTGCTCATTTGCTTCGTCAGAATAAATATCTGGAACTTCTGGTTTGAAAATTTCAGTATGTTCAGTTGGTGGTTGATATCTTTCACTTTCTGGTTCATATCCTGGCCACGAAAATCCTTCATCATCATTTGAATCTAAAATTGTTCCAACATCAGCAATTGTGTTTGAATATCCACCACTTGTGATAGCTTCATACTCTTTTGCATCAACAGAAATTTCATTTTCAGTATTATATTTGTCTAAATATGAATAATCTGGTTCGCCATTTTCAGAAACATTTTTATCACTATTAGAAACAGCCTCTCTAACTGTTCTTTTAGCTAATTTTTTGATATGTGGTTCTTCATATTTTCCATAAATTTCATAATCAATCAAAAGTCCAGCAAAGATGGTTGCAATAATAACAAAAGCAACAATTGTTCCCATACCCCCAAGAAGCATTGATATCATACCACTAAGTATTGAACCAAAACTTCCAACAATGGTAACTTTGCTATAAGAAATTGAAAGATAGGATTTTAAATATGAAAATCCAACAACTTTATCAAGAGTTTTATAAGTGTCAATTGAATGAATTGCAAACAATATTGCCATTGTTGCAATCACAAACATTGCAAGTGGTTTTTTGTTTTTTGTATATGAAAATCCTAAAAATACTGCCAAACTGATAAAAGCAAAAATAAATGACATTGGATAAACAAGACCACCAAAAGTGCCAACAAGCCATTTGCCAATTGGCAAAATCTTTTTAAGACAAGCAAAAATAAATGCAAGTGAAAAAACTATTAGACTGATAAGCCCAACAACTTTTTTTCTATTCACATTTCCAGCATGATTTCTTGAATCCAAAATAACAACTCCTATCTAACTTGATCAATTAATTCATCATAATCAACTTCAATGTCGTGTCCCAAATAAATTACAACCATTTTTTCAAAATCAAGAATTGACTTTAACAATTTGTTTGCATCTCTATTTGTCAAAACTTCCATTTTAAGTCTTTCTGTGTTTTCACTAAATGTTTGCTTTGTGAGAGCAAGATGTTTTGCAGAAATAAGTGCATTTTCAAGAACATTATCATAAGTGTTAATAAAGTTTGTAATAAACACTCTCTTTTCTGTTTCAAATTCATCAACAGAAATTGGTCTGTTTTTAATGTCATCATTAATCGCAGAAACAACATTGAAAATGTGGTCTTCTGCAACATCATAATCAACAATAATGTCAAACACAATATTTCCATTATTTGCATAATATTTTGTTTTGATTTTTGTATCAAAATAATAATTTTGATTTGCAAGTGAAAGCTTAATTCTGTTAATCATAACAGGCTTAATGATTTCAACAATATACTTTTCTTTGTCTTTAAATGAAACAGTTGGAAAAGCAAGTAAAAATCTTGTTTGATTGAGTCTTTTAACTCTGCCCTTTGCACATCCTTCAAAATTATCAATTTCTGAAACATATTTAAGCTTTTTATATTCTGATTCATTATCTTTCATCTTATCGAAGAAATAAAGCTTAACAAGATCATAAATTTCTTCTTGGCTAACATCACCAACTGCAGAAATGATTGTATTTCTTGGTGTGAACACTCTTGCAAGATAATCTTTTGCATCAAGCGAACGGAATCTTGAAACTGTGATGTTTGTTCCTGATTTTGGATTTGCAAGACCTGTTCTAAAATAAAGTGTTGAATTCAAAAGCCTATCCATAATGTATTGAGGATTTTCTGAAAGCATTGCAACCTGAGCCAAAAGTTGTTTTCTAACCTTTTCACCACTTTCAGCAGTAAATGTTGTGTTAAATGCAATTTCAGACAAAAGTGCAATTGCCTTTTCAATGTTTTCTTTTGGACAAAGAGCACTAATGGTGATGCTTTCTTTTGAATTGTGTGGTGTCAAAATGATGCCATTAAGCTTTGCATAGTTCATAAGTGATTCTTTTGTTGGATGTTGCTTTGTTCCCATAAGCATAATCTTTGTTAAATAATCACTGATTCCACTTTGAAAATTTTTCTCAGATTGAGTGCCTCCTGCAATATGCAAAACAACACAAGCAATTTTTTTGTCTGTTCTTGTGTTGCAAACAAGTCTAAGTCCATTTGAAAAAGTATTAAGTGCCATAACCCACTCTCCATAATTTAATAAATATACATATTTATTATATAACAAAAAAATCCGTAATAAAAACGGATTTTGCATATTTTTGAAACTTTTATATATTTTTTTAACATTTTAACAAAAAAATATTATAAACCTAAGGTCTCACTAACTGTTGAAATTTTTAAATTTTTAGATTTTGCTAATTCGATAAAATTTTCAATTGCAACAACTGTGCAATCTGTTGGGTGCATCAAAATTAAATCGCCACCAGAAAGTCCATTTATTGCTCTTTTATAAATCAAATCTGAATCCTTATCTCTCCAATCAATAGTATCTCTTGTCCACATAATTGTTTTATATCCCAAATCTACTGCCGCCTTTATTGTCTGTTTGTTATAAGAACCTCCTGGCGGTGCAAAAAGTTCCATATCAACACCCAAAATATCTTTTACAATATTATGACACTTTTGAATTTCAATTAAGTTTCCATTATAATCTAACTTTCCGTGTTCTTTGTGTGAATAACCATGACTTGCAATTTCATGACCCAAATCTTTGATTTTCTTGAAAAGTTCTTGATTTTCAAGAGCCCAACTTCCACCAACAAAAAATGTGCTTTTAATGCCGTTATTTTCAAATATTGAAAGTATCTTTTCAAGATATTCATTTCCCCAATAAACATTTATCATAAGAGATACTGTGTTGCTGTTTTTATCCCCAGCATAAATTGTTCCATTATATTCTTTGTTTGTTGCAACTGTTTCCACTTTTTCTTTTCCAGCAATAATACAAGCAAACAAAACCGTTAAAACCAAACAACAAACTACCAAATTGCAAACAATATTTCTAAAAATTTTCTCTTTTTTTGACATTTCCATACTAAAATATATGCAAAGATAATGATTTTAGCACAAAAAAAACAACCCCAACGGGTTGTTTTTTTATATTAAAATTTCTTTTTTTGCCAATTTCTATCTCCACATTTTGGACACTTCATATATCTTGTAAATCCAATGTGTGGAGCTATTATTGTTTTTAAATATGATGGCTGATGTTTATGACCACATTTGCTACAAATATGATAACCCACTTTAACTTCAATATATAGTGCAGAAAAGCAACTTGCCAAAAGATCAATCATTGCAACAACAATCAATGCAATTCTTGCACCATCACTCATTTGACAATAAGCCGCAATCAAAGTAATCGCCAAAAACACTACAAGTGATACAGAACAAATAATACATTCAAGAACAAAATATTCTTTATTTGTTAATTTTGCAGATTGTTGATTTTGTTCAACATTTTCATTTTCTTCTGTTTTTACATTTTTAACCATAATCAATCTCCTTACACTAGTATTATACCATACATAATACCCATATTTGCAAGAAAATTTTAAATAAAAAAGACTTGTGAAAATCACAAGTCTTTTAAAATTATAATTTTTTAACAAGTTTAAGATCTACTCTGTCTTTTTCATCAACTTTGATAACTTCAACTTCAACTTTGTCACCAATTTTAACAACATCTTCAACTCTTTCAACTCTCTTAGAAGCGAGTTTTGAAATGTGAATCATACCGTCGCAGTTTGAAGAAATTTCAACAAAAGCACCAAATTGCATAATTCTAACAACTGTGCCTGTATATCTTTCGCCAACTTCAGGAACAAACACGATATCTTCAATAATAGTTTTTGCTTCGTTGCAAGATTCAATGTTTGCAGATGAAACCATAACGGTTCCGTCGTCTTCGATATCAATTTTAACACCAGTTTTGTCGATGATTTTATTGATGGTTTTTCCACCTTGACCAATAACTTCACCAATTTTGTCTGGGCTAATTTTAAATGTGATGATTTTTGGAGCATATGGGCTTAAATGATCTCTTGATTCTGGGATAGTATCAAGCATCTTGTCCATAATTTCAAGTCTGCCTTCTCTTGCTTGAGCAAGTGCAGTTGTTAAGATATTTTCATCAATACCTTTGATTTTAATATCCATTTGAATTGCAGTAATACCTTTTTTGGTTCCTGCAACTTTGAAGTCCATATCGCCGAAGAAATCTTCAAGACCTTGAATATCAGTTAAAACTACAACCTTGCCAGATTCTTCATCTTTGATAAGACCCATAGCAACACCAGCCACAGGAGCTTTGATTGGAACACCAGCATCCATAAGTGAAAGTGTTGAAGCACAAACTGATGCCATTGATGATGAACCGTTTGAAGATAAAACTTCTGAAACCAAACGAAGTGCATATGGGAATTCTTCTTCTGTTGGAATAACTGCAAGAAGAGCTCTTTCTGCAAGTGCACCGTGACCAATTTCACGACGACCTGGTGATCTTAAGTTTCTAGCTTCGCCAGTTGCATATGGAGGCATATTATATTGGTGAATATATCTCTTGTAAGCATCTTCTTCACCATCCAATCCTTCCATTCTTTGAGCTTCAGAAATTGTTGCAAGTGTTAAACAGTTAAGAACTTGTGTTTCACCTCTAGTGAACACACCAGTTCCGTGAACTCTTGGAAGAGTTCCAACTTGACACCAAATTGGTCTGATTTCTTTTGTTTTTCTGCCGTCTGGACGAGCAGCTCTTTCAATAATATTCTTTCTAACGATTTCTTTTTGCATTTTATAAAGAATAGTATCAACTTCTTGTTCTCTTTCTTCATATTTTTCTGCAAATTTTTCTTTGCAATCTGCAAGAACAGCTGCAATTCTTTCGTTATAAGCAACCTTGTCAGCAAGTGGTTCCATTGCTTTAACAAGTGCATCTGTTACATATTCACGGATATCTTTTTCAATATCTTCACCAACAGCAAAAAGTTCAACTTCTTTCTTTGGTTTTCCAGCAACTTTTGCAATATCTTCGATAAATGCAACAATTTGTTTGATGTAACCATGAGCATACAAAATTGCATCTCTCATTTCATCTTCGGTAACTTCTTTTGCACCAGCTTCAACCATCATGATAGCATCTTTTGTTCCAGATACTGTTACATGCATCAAACTCTTTTCAGCTTCTTCTTGGTTAGGGTTGATAACAAATTTGCCATCAATATAACCAACAACAACTGAACCTGTTGGACCAGCAAATGGAATATCTGACACTGAAAGTGCAACAGATGAACCAATCATTGCAAGAACTTCTGGTGGGAAGTCTGGATCAACAGAAAGTGCAGTTGCAACAACAGCAACATCGTTATAAAAGCCTTTTGGGAAGAGTGGTCTGATTGGTCTATCAATAAGTCTTGAAATTAAGATAGCTTGGTCACTAGCTCTGCCTTCTCTCTTTTTGAATCCACCTGGGAATTTTCCAACTGAATACATTTTTTCTTCAAAGTCAACACAAAGTGGGAAGAAGTCTTGACCTTCTCTAGCCTTGTCACTCATTGTTACATTAACCATAACAACAGTGTCACCACATTTAACTTGACAAGTTCCGTTAGCTTGACCGCAATATTTGCCAGTTTTAACTTCAATAACTTTTCCTGCAAGTTCTAATTTAAAATCTCTTTCTTGTTCAAACATAATTTCTCCTTTTGTTTATGAAAAATGGGAATGGTAAAAAATCCCACTCCCTTTTTTGCAATTATTTTCTAATGTTCAATTTTTCGATCAAAGTTCTGTATCCTTCAAGATCAGTCTTCTTTAAATATTCAAGGAGACCTCTTCTTCTACCAACAAGTTGCATAAGACCTCTTCTTGAGTGGAAGTCTTGCTTGTTTGATTTAAGATAGTTAGTTAAGTTGTTGATTCTTTCAGTAAGGATAGCAATTTGCACGAATGGAGAACCTGTATCGTTCTCAGATGTAGCAAATTCTTTGATAATTTCTTGCTTTCTAACTTTATCCATTTTTTTCCTCCATCATAAATTCACCAGTTTTTGAGCCATCTAAGTCGGAAAAAAGAAACTTAGCTCTCTCAAACGGTAACGGCAATAGTATATAATATTTAATTATAAAAGTAAAGTGTTTTATTAAAATTTATGTGAAAATAACTAAATTTTCTTTCAATTATGAACCACAAGAGCGGCAAACCGACTTTACTCCCCTAATTTTTTCAATTGTTTTAACAAGAAGATTAAGTTCTTCTCTATTTTTGAGCGAAACAGAGATTTCAATTTCACACTCATCTTCATTTGGAAGACTTGCAGTGATTCTTGTTATATTGAATTTTAAATTTGAAACAATTCCAAAAAGTTCAGATGCAAAACCAACTTTGTCTTTTGCTGTGATTTTGATTGAAACAATAAATTTTTGCTTAATGTTGTTTTTCCACTCTGCTTTAAGTTTTTTAGATTCGTCAATATCTTTCAAATTCGGACAATCAGCTGTGTGAACTGCAACTTTATTTTTTGTAAGCACCGCAACAATATCATCACCAGGAATTGCTGAACAACATCTTGGATAAAGTATGCTTGAAAACTTGTTTGAGCCTTCAACCAAAACCGCAGCGGTTTTTGCACACACTTTTGATTCATCTTCTTCACGAACAAACACAACAAGTTGTTCCGGTGTTATACTATCATAACCAACACTTGCAAACATATCTTCCAAACTCAAAAAGCTATATTCAGTTTGAATTTCATCAAACTTTGCAACCAAATCACCAAGCACATGGTTAATTTTTGCAAGTTCGGCAGAAAGTATATCTTTTCCCTTTTTGATATATTTTGAAACGGTATGTTTGTTGATGTATTCTCTAATTCTCTTTTTTGCTAGAGATGTTTTTGCAATTGAAAGCCAAGTTCTTGATGGTGCTTTATCTTTTTCTGCTACCAAAATATTAACAACATCACCAGAAACAAGTTCAGTTTTAAGTGAAACCTTTTTGCCATTAACTGTCGCAGCTAATGCATTGTGACCAATGTCTGTGTGAAGTGCATAAGCAAAGTCAATAACTGTTGGATTTGAAATATTCAAACAAATAGGTTTAAACTTTGGTGTAAACACCCATGTTGAACTAACATTAAGGTCATTTTTAATTGCATTGATAAAACTGGTGCTATTATTGTTAAATTCAGTGTTTTCATTCATAACAATTTCTTTGAGTTTGTTATAACTTTCAAAACTTTTATCAAATTTGTCATCATTGTCTTTATCAAGCCAAAGTGATGCAATTCCATACTCACAAACTTTATCCATTTCAGGAGTTCTAATCATTACCTTAAATGAAATATTGCTTTCAGGAAGCACAAGTGTTGATTGAAGTGATTTATAACCATTAACTTTTGGACTAGCAATAAAGTCTTGAACTTGATTTGGAAGCGGACTAAAATTTTTGTGAATCACACCAAAAGCCTTATAACAATCCATTTCATTTGGAACAATAATTCTAAACAAAATCAAGCCATAAATTTTGCCTATTCCTTGAGAATTTTGTTTTTTGTAAATTGAATAATAATGCTCAGGCCAAGCAGAAATTGATGACACAATTCCAACATCTTTTAATGTTTTAACCAAACTTAATTGCAATTCTTTGATTTTCTTTTCTTTTTTTGCATACTTTGCATCAAATTCAGTTTTTATTGCTGCAAATTTTTCTGGTTCTAAACATTTTAAAACCAAATTTTGAAGCTCAGAACGAACTTTTCTAATTCCAATAATTTCTGCAATAGGAATAAATATTTCTTTGGTTTCAAGAGCCATTTTTCTCTGCTTTTCTGGACTTAAAAATTCAATAGTTCTCATATTGTGAAGCCTATCTGCAAGTTTGATAAAAATAACTCTAATATCATTTCCCATAGCAATAATTAATCGTTTCATACTATCAGCTTCAATGTTTTCAGTTGAACCATAGTCAATGCTATTAATTTTTGTTACCCCATCAACAAGCTTTGCAACAGTGCTTCCAAACATTTTTCTAATATCTTCTGTTGTATATTCAGTATCCTCAACAACATCATGCAAAAGACCTGCCATAATGGTTGCATAGTCCATATCATTGTCAATCAAAATTTTTGCAACAGAAAGAGGGTGAATAATATATGGTTCACCACTTTTTCTCTTTATATTTTCATGAGCAGCTGCAGCAAACTCATAAGCCGCAATAATTTTGTTTGCTGTTTTTGGATAATTAACTTTAACACTTGAAATAAAATCATCTTTTAAAACAACCATAATTACTCCACCACATTATAAAATTTTGAGGAAGCAAGTTCCATTTTTTTCGACTTTAACAATTGAATTTGATTTAATGTTTCATCAAACTCTATGAAATTTAATTCCATAAACACAATCATTGAAAACAATATTTGTTCTGCAGTTATTTCTGCAGATTTAAGTGACAATTTTGTTGCTAAATCAATTTCATCATTAGCTTTTAATTCTTTAAAGTTTGAAATCAAATTATAGCACTTTGCGAAGACCGCCCTATCTTTTGAAATTTGAGCATTATTTGCAGTAATTTTATCAGGTTCAAACACAGCAACCTTTTGTGAAAAATACAAATGTTCTTCATCAAAATTTTTGTGCAAAAAGATTATATTTTTATAACCATTTACATCAGATATATTATATATTTGTTTTGGATTTGCAACAACAACATTTTGCCCATTTTTAATCGGATTTGTTGCAATATATTTTTCAAACCCAAGTTCTTTTATAATCTTTAAATCATCGCTGGTTGAAGCCACAATCATTGTTCCATAATTTGAAGATAAGAACTTTTCATTTATAATGGTTTTAACATCACTATAAATATGATAATTTTCTTTGTTATTGAAATCCATAATTGAATAATATTTGTTGTAAAGTGAAGACAAATAATCAACTTTTTCAAACCCATCAAAATTCGCTTCCAAGAGTTGAACACCGCGGTTTAAAACAGATAATTTAGTTTTACCTTTATAACTATTTTCACCAAGTTCAACAATAAACAATTTTTCGCTTTCCGACTTTGACAAGTCTGCAAGTTTATAATAGTTAAAACTTACAAGCGGAGTGTTTTTTTTGGTGAAACATCTGTAATGTTTAAATACTTTTTCACTCATTGGTTCAACAATTGTCGCTGTTTGTTTTATTGCTAAAATTGGCTTTTCATTTTCACAACCAAATGGATCTAAAAGTGAAAATTGTTTATAAAACTCTTCGGTTAAATCTTCTTCAAAAATTTCAATATCATACTTACAATTATTAATCAAAAATGTGTTTTCATTAGAAATTTCTTGAATTTTTGAATTAAAAATTCTCTTAAACTCATCAAAAGAAGACTCTTCAATTTCAACACCAATAGCCATTTTGTGACCACCAAAATTAACCAAAATATCAGACATTTCAGAAATTATTGTATGAATATCAATTTCATCAATACTTCTTCCACTACCTTTAAGTGTGCCATCTTCTGTTTTTGTAAAAATAATTGCCGGTTTATTAAATTCATGACAAACTCTTGATGCTAAAATTCCAATAATACCTTCATGAAAATCACCTTTAATTAAAAGTGATGGTTCTTTGCTGTCATATAATTCAAGTTGCTTATCAATCATTTTGTTTCCTTTGTCGATTGATGCAAGTCTAAGAGTGTTGTCACCGTCAATTTCTGCAAACTTTTCTTCCAAAAGTTTATCATCAGTTTCTATTAAAAACTCAAAAACCTTGATTGCATTATCCATTCTTCCACAAGCATTAAGTCGTGGAACAATTTTAAAGCTAATATCTGTTGAGTTTATTTTTTCAAACTCCAACTTTTTAAGCATAAATGAAATGCTCTTTAAACAGTTCCCACTATTGATTCTATCAATACCAAGTTTGGCAATTGCCCTATTTTCATCAACAAGCGGAACAATATCGCCGACAGTCGCAACCGCAGCCAAATCAAGATATTTGTTAGCCACTTCTCTTCCTGCAAGAGCTTCAACAAGTTTCATTGCAACACCTGCACCGCAAAGTGCATCAAAACCATAATCGCTTTCAAGTTTTGGGTCAACAACAATAGCATCAGGAATCTCATCAAGTGGAATATGATGGTCTGTGATAACAATATCAATTCCCTCTTGTTTTAATATTTCAACTTCTTCAATTGCAGTGATTCCAAGATCTACTGTAACAATAAGATCTGGATTATATTCAGTCACAATCTCTTCAATGGCATCAACAGAAATGCCATAACCATTTTCAAATCTGTTTGGAATAAAAACAGAAACATCTGCACCTACAGATTTAAAATATAAATATAAAATTGTGCTTGAACAAATTCCATCTGAATCATAGTCGCCATAAACTAAAATCTTTTTATTTTCAGAAATTGCAGTCTTAATTTTTTCAACTGCTTTATCTATATTTTTTAGTTTTTCAGCTGGTCTTAAATCTTTTTCAGATGGATTTAAATATTTTTCTAAATCAAAATTTTTCCCTTTGTTTCGAGTTTCTAAAAACTCAATCAATCTTTTGTCCGATAATTTCATAAACAATATTCCACTATAATTTAAGAAAATTCTATCACAAGCGACTTCAAAAATCAAACTATATTTTTTAACTTCGTTTAAAACCAAAAAAAATGAGTGAAAATTCACTCATTTTTATATACTTTTATTTCTTTGAAGATTTTTTTGTTGAGGTTTTTTTAGCTGTTGTCTTTTTTGCAACTGGCTTCTTTTCTTCAACTTTTTCTTCTTTAACTTCTGTTTTTTCTTCAACAGTTGTTTCTTCTAATTTTTTTGCAGCTTTTGCTTTGCTCTTTTTAATTTTCTTTTGAATTGCTTTATTAACTGTATCATTTCTGCTAAGAACAGCCTTTCTCTTAACATAAATAAATTCAGAAATTGCAACATAAGAAGCTGGAGCAACAATAATTGTTGTATATGCAGTAACAACTAATGCAACAATAATATTGAGTGCAATAAACTTAACAACAGTTGCTGGAACAAACAACATCATTAAAACAGCAACAACAAATGCAACCAATAAAATCAAGAATGGCTTGATTGCTGATTTTTCAGAATCAATCATCTTTTCAGAAATTGTTCTGCCATCTGCCACATGAAGTCTTGATTCAACTCTATATTTTTCAAAAATATGAATTAAAACAACATTCATAACAAGTGTTAAGATAAATGTTGAAACAATTGCTGCAAGATTGAGTTCAAGTCTTGTAACAATAACAACTGCTAAATAAACGATGATATTATGCAAGAATGAAATAATAAATGTAAGACCAGCAATAACATCATATCTTACCCAAGCAAACACAAAGAGAGCTGCAGCGATGATTGCAATTGCAATGCCAAGTTTTAAAACACTGTTTCCTGTTGTGAGTGCAGTAATGTTTTCAATTGATGAAACATAAGTTGCAGGAATTTGCAATTTTTCAGCAATTGCTTGAACAACAGCTGCTTCTTTTTCGTCAGAGATGTTGCTTTCTGTAATTTTTACAACAAGCATATCTTTTGTTGAAGTTCCATCAACATCAACAGCAACTGGTTTGTATTGAATAGATGCTGAATCAAAAGTTAAACCTTCATCTTTTAAAACAGATTTAACATCTGAAACCATATCTTTTGTATCATATGATACTTGTGGAACATTAATTTCAAATTGGCTTCCACCACCAAGAGAAGTTCCAACTTTCATTCCGCAGAATGCTAAAACAAAAATTGAAGCAACAATAAGTGCACAAGACACTGCCAAACTAATCCAAAGTGGATATTTTTTCATTTTAGTCTTCATATTATTCAGCCTCCTTTGTATCAGTTTCAGTTGATGAACCAAATTCTAATCTCTTTTTAAGCATAAACAATTTGAATCCAAAATTTCCAAATGAAATACAAATTTTTACTAAGAATGGAACCAAGAGCAAGTTGGTAAACAAACTTAAAAATGCAAACATTGCAAGAACAACTGCTGCACTGGCAATTTCACCAAATGAAAATGCCAAAAGAGCAAGTGCTGATGCAAAAAGAACTACATTTGCAATAATTGTGCTTGGAAGTGATTTTTTATATGCTGATTCAAGTGAAGCATTAAGTGACTTACCAGCATTATATTCACTCTTAACATTGATTGCATAAAGGTAAACATAGGTATAAATTATAGCGATTCCAACAACAATTGCAATAACTGAAGAAAGACCAAGTTCAACTGATGGAATCAAGTTTAATCCAATAATAAACAAACAAGCATTAACAAGCATTGTTACAACAGCCAAAACTGAATATAATCCAAATCTTGCTGCAAAATATGCAATAATCAAAACAACAACTGATAAAACTGCAACCATCATTAAAATAAATGCTGTGCTTGAAGCATAAGATGCATCGTGAATGTTTGACGAACCTTCACCAGCTGACAAACTTGCAGACATTGTTCCAATTTTTGCAGATGAAGCATCAAGTTCAATCTTCATACAACCAAGAACAACATTGTCTTTGAGTTGCATAAGGTTTTCATAATCCTCATCAGAAAGAGTGAACTCTTTGTATGTTTGAACACCAGAAATTGAAATTTGTTGAGCATAATCGCCAAGTGCAATATAAATTGATCCAGATTCAGCCTTTTCACAAAGTTCTTGATATTGTTTTTCGCCTTCTTTGTTAAATTTAATAGACATATAGTTGATATTGTTGTTTGTGTAAACATCAACACCTTTAACTGTATCTTTTCCTAAAACTGAAATTGTTTTTTCTTCAAGTTCATAAGTTGTTCTAAGCGAAAAAGCACCAGCACCAAGACTAGCAATTTTGTTGTAAGTTTCAGCATAAGTTCTGCTTGATTTTGAGTTTCCTGCCTCAACTCTAATTTTCTTTCCGCCAATTGAATAAACATTAATATTTTTGTAACCTGCACCCTCAAAAACATCATTAATCTTTTCCATTGAAGAAACGATATCTTTGCTTGAAGCATTTTCTGTTTTGATATTAAATTCGCCGTATAAGCCGCCAGTTAAATCAGATGAAAAACTGATTGAGTTAGAAAAAGATTCCCATTTCTTTGTTCCAAAATTCATTGGAATAAATGTGAAAATGAGACCAACTACTAAAACAACACTCATAATAACTGATAAAACAATAGCTGTGGTTTTGTTAAATTTTTTCATTGATAAATTTCCTTATATTATAATCGCGATTATTATATAACATAACACCCAAGTTCGTCAATCTGTTATAAAAAATATTTAGCAAATTTGTCACTTTTATAACCATATTTTCACAAAAAAAAGCATCAAAATATCAAATTTGATGCTTTTTAAATTTTTAACTTTTATTAACCTTAACAATTCCAACTAAACCACCGAGAGTTGCGGCTGAAATTAAATCTAAGCCAAATGACAAATTCAATGAAAATTCACCAGATAAACCTGAGAAAACAATAAATGCAAATGCTATATAAATGACTCCAAACAAAGCACCTTTAACTAACCCCTTTGATGAACCTTTAATTGCAATAATTGATCCAATAACAACACTTGCCGCTTTTATTAATATTGTGATAAATGGAATATATGATGAATTGATATCTACCCATTTAAACGAAACTGCAAGAAGCAAAATCAGTCCTAAACTAATCATCATTGCAACAATAATGCCTTTTAAATAATCAAAAAAGATACTATTTTTATTAAAAAATTTTGAAGAACTTTTACCAAACATATTCAACCTCTTTATAGTTAAATATATTTAAATCAAATTGAAAATATTACTTTTTTGAGAAACAAAAAAAGACGACTTTTTCGTCGCCTTTAATTTTTTATTTTGAAGATTTTTTTGTTGTTGTTTTCTTAGCTGTTGTCTTTTTTGCAGTTGCTTTTTTAGCAGCTGGTTTCTTTTCTTCAACAGTTTTTTCAACAACTTCTTCTGTTTTTGGTTCTTCAACAACTTCAACAGCTTCAACGGTTTCAACTTTTTCTTCAACAGTTTCTTCGTTAGCTTTTGTTGATTTCAAAACACAGTAAATCATTGCCATATCAAATTCCATGTAAGATTTTTCTGTTTTTGAACCTGTTTCTAAAATAACAGTTTTAATGTCACCTTTGTCTGTGATTTTTGTAATTTTACCAATGATGCCACCAGCAGTTTTAACCAAATCACCAACTTTCATAGATTCAAGCATTTGAGCAAATTCTTGACTCTTTTTCTTTTGTGTGAAATATGGAAGAACAAGCATAGCAACCAAAACTAAAATCAAAATACCATAAACAACGATTGAACTAGTTTTTGAACCTTCAGCACAAATTAAACTAATCATAAATATCTCTCCTTTATAAACTAACATTGATTTTATCAAACTTTTTAAATTAAATCAACACTTTTTAGTTGAATAAACTTTTACATCGATAAAATTTTGTCAAAATTAATTATATTTTGTTTTCTTTAAATACTCTTCTCTAAACTCTAAAAGTCTATCTTCTCTTATTGCCTGTTTGATTTGTTCCATCAAGTGTGTCAAATATCTTATGTTATGAATAGACAAAAGTTGAGCTCCCAAAATTTCATCTACATTGAATAAGTGACGAAGATAAGCTTTTGTAAAGTTTTTACAAGCATAGCAATCGCATTCATCATCAAGTGTTGTGAAATCTTCTTTATATAAGCCGTTTTTAACAACAACCTTTCCCTTGCTGGTTAAGGCTGTGCCATTTCTTGCATTTCTGGTTGGAAGAACACAGTCAAACATATCAATTCCGCGAATAACACCCTCAATTAAACAATCAGGACTTCCAACACCCATCAAATATCTAACTTTATCTTCTGGATAATTTGGAGCTAAAACATCAAGCATTTCATACATTTTGTCTTTTGGTTCACCAACAGAAAGTCCACCAATTGAAAAACCAATAGTTGCCTTTTGTTTAACATTTTCAAGAGCTTTGAGTCTCAAATCTGGATAAAAGTTTCCTTGAACAATTGGAAACAAAAGTTGCTTGTCGTTTTTGTGATAAGCAATACATCTGTCAAGCCATCTTTCTGTTCTGTCTAATGCAGCTTTTGCATATTTTTTGTCAACACCATAGTCAGAACATTCATCAAAAGCCATAATGATATCTGCACCAAGTTTATTTTGAATATCAATTGATTTTTCTGGTGTGAAAAAATGTTTTGAACCGTCTAGGTGTGATTTAAATTCAACACCATCTTCTGTGATTTTATTCATATCTGAAAGTGAAAAAACCTGAAAACCACCAGAGTCTGTTAAAATTGGTCTTTTCCAATTCATAAATTTGTGAAGACCTCCAGCTTTTGCCACAAGTTCTGGTGATGGTCTAAGGTAACAGTGATATGTGTTTGCCAAGATAATTTGAGCATTAACTTCTTCAAGTTCTCTTGGTTCAACAGCTTTAACCGTCGCTCTTGTTCCAACAGGCATAAAAACTGGTGTTTCAATGTCTCCGTGAGGAGTGTGAAGCACACCAATTCTTCCGTAAGTGTTTGAAGATTTTAATTTTGTTTCAAACGAAAAGTTTTTATTTTCCATAATTTCCCTTTAATTTAATAAAAGAAGCAGCAATCGCCAAAGCTGAAAAATCTATATTTTTCTCTAACCGCTTCGTTGTATAATTCTAATGTTTTTTCCCTTCCAATAAATGCAGAAACAAGCATAATAAGTGTGCTTTCTGGCAAGTGGAAGTTTGTGATGAGACCATCAACGAATTTAAGTTGAACACCTGGATAAATGAAGATGTTTGTTTCTTTTTGACAAGGCTCAATATGACCAACTCTGTCAGCAGCAGCTTCTAATGTTCTCACAGTTGTTGTTCCAACAGCTATGATTCTTTTGCCTTCTGCCTTTGCTTTGTTAAGCCTTTCAGCAACTTCTTCACTAACCACAATTTCTTCACTATGCATTTTGTGGTCTAATGCATTTTCTTCATTTACTGGTCTAAATGTTCCAAGACCCACTTGAAGAGTAACTTCTTCAATTTGAACACCCTTTTCTCTTATTTTTTGCATAAGTTCTTCGGTGAAATGAAGACCTGCTGTTGGTGCAGCAGATGAACCTTTGATTTTTGAATAAATTGTTTGATATTCTTCATCATCTTCAAGTTTTTCATGAATATATGGTGGAAGCGGAACTTCACCAATTCGGTCAAGCTCTTCTTCTAAAGTTCCTGTGTGGACATTAAATCGAATAATTCTGCCACCAATTTCTTCTTGATTTTCAACAACTTCACAGTATAAATTGTCAGAAAAAATCAGTTTTGTTCCAACAGGAGCTTTCTTTGCAGGTTTCATCAAAACTTCATAGTCTGTTAAATTAAGTCTTTTTAATAAAAACACTTCAATTTTTGCACCTGTAACTTTACTAGCATAAAGTCTTGCAGGAATAACTCTTGTGTTGTTAACAACAAGAACATCGTTTTCTGTGAGATAATCTAATATATCTCTAAAAATTTTATGTTCTCTTTTTTTGTTTTGTTTGTCATAAACAAGCATTCTAGCAGAATCTCTTGGACTTACTGGAGTCTGTGCAATAAGTTCTTCTGGAAGCTCATAATTAAAATCACTAGTCTTTAAAATTTCCATAAATTTTCCTATTTTAAAATATCTTCAATTTTGTAGCCCAAATGTTTAAATGCAGGTTCAAGTGGAACTCTTCCCCTTGGAGTTCTTGCAATAAAACCAATTTGCATCAAATATGGTTCATACACATCTTCAATTGTGTCTGGCTCTTCACCTGTTACTGCAGCAAGAGTATCAAGACCAACTGGTTTGCCTTTAAAGTTCTCAATCATTGTAACAAGCATTTTTCTGTCAACAGCATCAAGACCAATGTTGTCAATATCCATTTTATCAACGGCATGAAGTGTTATTTTTGCAGTGATTTTGCCATCATTTAACACATCAGCAAAATCTCTTACTCTTTTTAAAATTCTATTTGCAATTCTTGGAGTTCCTCTGCATCTTGCAGCAATAAGGTTTGCAGATTCTTTGTCAATTTCTGCACCCAAAATTCCAGCAGACCTGGTTACAATTGTTGCAAGTTCTTCATTAGTGTAAAGTTCAAGTTTGCAAATTACACCAAATCTATCTCTAAGTGGGCTTGAAATCATTCCCGCTTTTGTGGTTGCACCAACAAGTGTAAAGTTTGGAAGTGTGATTCTCATCGACCTTGCAGATGGACCTTTTCCAATAATAAAATCAAGAGCATGGTCTTCCATTGCAGGATACAAAATTTCCTCAACACTGTGGTTGAGTCTGTGAATTTCATCAATAAACAAAACATCATTTTCTGAAAGATTTGTAAGAATTGATGCCAAATCTCCCGGCTTTTCAATTGCAGGACCAGATGTTTGTTTGAAACCTGCTCCCATTTCATTTGCAATAATAGCCGAAAGTGTAGTTTTTCCAAGCCCTGGAGGTCCATATAAAAGCACATGGTCAAGAGCTTCGTTTCTTTTTTTTGCAGCAGAAATATAAACCATTAAATTTTCTTTAACTTTTGTTTGTCCAACATAGTCATTCATGGTTTTTGGTCTTAAAACATTTTCAATTTGGTCATCTTCAAAAGATTTTGAACTAGAAACAAACCTTTCGTCATCTTGGTCTTTTGAACTAGTTATAAAACTTTCAAAATAACTTTCATCTTCAAAACTTGTCATACTGCATTCCTTATTTATTTTCTCATATTTTTAAGACAACAAACAACAAGTGATTCACTTGTCATTCCGTCAGAATAGTTGTTTTTAGCTAGTTCAATCGCTTCAGTTTTTGTTAGACCCATACTCATCAAAACTTCGGCAGCTTCTTCAACTTCTTTTTTCACGGTTTGTTTAGTTTGTGCGGCAGAGTTCTCAGCCATAATACTTTCAAGAGCATCACCGCCACCAAGTTTTCCACTTAATTCTAAAACAATTCTTTCAGCGGTTTTTTTGCCTAAACCTTTTATGCTAGACAAAAGCTTAACATCTGAATTTATTATTGCTTTAATGATGTCGTCAATTGGAAGACCTGAAAGAATTGTTGCAGCCATTTTTGGCCCAACACCAGAAATTTGAATCAAGTTATTAAAAATTTCCTTTTCTTTTTGACTAGCAAATCCGAACAAACTCATACCATCTTCTCTAACTTGAAGATATGTAAGAACTGTTTGTGGTTCTGGTTTTGAAAGAAGTTCAATTGCTGTGTATGATGAGCAAATAACTTCAAATGCAACCGCACCAGTATTAACAACTATTGTATTTTCATTTTCTCTTGAAACTTTGCCAGTAAGCGAATAAATCATTTAGTCTTCCTTCTTTTTATAATTTCATTTTTATCAGAAAGTTTTAAGTTGTTATTTGTGAAAACTTTAACTTCTGAATCGGTTAATTTTGTGTTTGTTTGTGCAAGACAAAGAGCCACTGCAAGAGCATCAGCCGCATCATCAGGTTTTGGAACAGACTTTAACCCCAAAATTGTCTTTGTCATAAACTGAACTTGTTTTTTTTCAGCCTTTCCTGTGCCTGTAATTGCAAGTTTGATTTGCATTGGTGTAAACTCAAACACTCTTGGAACTGCTTGAATTGCTGTGCATAAAATAACCCCTCTTGCCTCAGCAACTGCGATTCCAGTTGTTATATTCTGATTAAAAAATAATTCTTCCACTGCGATTGCATCAGGTTTGAATTTTGAAATCAAGCATTTCATACCGTCTTGAATCATTGCAAGACGAACCGGAAAATCTTCATCTTTTGAAGTGTTGATTGCCCCATAATCAATAACTTCACATTTTCCATTTGGCTTTTTATCAATAACTCCATAACCAACGATAGCATATCCAGGGTCAATTCCGAGAATAACCATAATACTAGTTTAAGAAAAATATTGCTCAAAGTCAATAAAACTAACTGTTAGTATATACTTAATTATATAAATTACATAAAAGATGGAATATCGTTTATGTTAAATTTTTTATTTTTGCTCATAATTTGAAGAAATTCAACTGGTGTTTCAACATTTGCCGAAAATGTAAAATAATCATCTTTTAAAACTTGTATCAAAGCTTTTTCATCTGCATACATTGCATTGTTTGAAACTGTTTGAATTCTTTTTATTAAATTTGGATGATTTTTTTCATAATCTAAAATTCTACCAATATTGATAGCTTCACCAACAGAGCCAACTGATCTTGAGTAATATTCGCAAAGAGCTGGTTCAACAGAAATTCCGTCTTTGTTTTGCATATAAACAATAACCGGTTCAGCCTCAGTTTCACCTCTCATAAAAACTTGAACACTATCAAGCAATTTTCTCTTCATTGCTTCAACAATAATTCCAACCATATTGTTGTAAGCATCATCATGAAATTGATTGCTTATAACTCTGTTATAACCAAACTTTTGTCTTTCTTCTTGTGTTCTTTCAACCGCAGAAAGTTTACTCACAATTCCATTAACAGCATAGGCATTAACAAAAACATTATACCCTGCATTTTTCATTGGTATAATTGTATCGTCTAAAATAAGGATATTTTTTAAAGTTTTGTGTGCAATAACATCATATCTGCCTTCAATGAGCATATCAGTTACATAACCACTCACCTTTGAAATAAATTTGTTTGTTGTTGGAGCAAAACACTCTGGATAGTTGTCAATTATCTCTTTGATATTTGGATGATAAAATCTAAAATCATCAATATCAAGCATAACTGCATCAGGAAAATGAGCCTTTGTATATTTTGAAAGGCCAGTTTTTCCAGCACCAGGTTGACCTGCAATAATCACACAAACAGGATTTGCTTTTGATGGTTTGCCTTTAATTAAATCTGCATAGGCAACCTTTGAAATTTCTTTAATTTCTTCTTCGCTAAGTTCGTATTTTTTTACGATAGCATCAATTTCTTGTTTTTGCATAAATTTCCTCCCTTATTAAAAATCATGCATATAACACAAAAGCCTTCTATGAAAAATCACAAAAGGCTAAAATTTTATTAAATTTTATGAATCCAAAGCAGAAAGATCAGCATTTGAATAAACATTTTGAACATCGTCAAGATCTTCCAAACTTAAAATAAGTTTGTTAACTGAAACAGCTGAATCTTTGTCAAGTGCAATGGTGCTTTGTGGAATATATTCAACTTCGCCTGAAAGCACTTCATAACCTGCATCTTCAAAAGCCTTACGAACAGAGTGAAGATTTTCTGGTTTTGTTACAACTTCATAACATTCATCATCAGTAATAACATCTTCTGCTCCAGCTTCTAATGCGGTCATCATAACATTTTCTTCACCAATGGTTTCGTTTCTTGGAATAATAACCAAACCATTATAATCGAACATATAAGACACACTTCCAGAAGTTCCTAAACTTCCACCAAATTTTGTGAATAAGTGTCTAACATCTGCAGCTGTTCTGTTTCTGTTATCAGTCAAACATTCAACAATTAAAGCAACACCATGAGAGCCATAACCTTCATATGTAACTGGATCATAGTTATCACTTGTTTCACCGCCACTAGCCTTTTTGATTGAACGGGTAATGTTGTCGTTTGGCATATTGTTTGCTTTTGCCTTTTGAATTACATCATAAAGTTTACTATTAATGTTAGGGTCAGGGCCACCAAGTTTAACAGCAACTGCGATTTCTCTTCCTATTTTTGTAAAGATTTTACCTCTTGCAGCATCTGCTTTATTTTTTGTCGCTTGAATATTGTGCCATTTTGAGTGTCCACTCATAAAAAATTCCTCCTAATAAATAATAAACTTAAATTTTCAAATTTGCCGAACAAATTTGCTCCTTTATATTATAATATAATATAACAAAATAATCAATAACTTTTTAAAAGCCTCTATAATTTTTATTTATAAGGCTTTTAAACTTGATTTAGATGTCTTTTCCCATAATTGCATACATCAAAACACTTGCAGAAATTCCCGCATTAAGCGATTCCATTTCTTTTTTCATTGGAAGCGAAACAGCCTTTCCAGCGGCTTTGAAACCATCACTAACACCTTGACCTTCATTTCCAATAACCAATGCAATATTTTTGTTTGTGATTGGGTCTTTGAATATATTTTTTCCACCCATATCTGCAATTAAAAGTTCAATATTATTTTTGTTGCAAAAATCAATAATTTCTGCTTCTGAAAAACGGTAAATATTTGTGCTAAACACCCCACCACTTGAACTTCTTACAACCTTTGGCGAATATGGATCAACAGAATCAATTAAAACAATTCTGTCAAAGCCAGTTGCAGTTGCAGTTCTGATTATTGTTCCCAAATTTCCAGGGTCTTGAATTCTATCTAAAACCAAAATTGGCAAATTTTCAACAGCCACAAGTTCTTCGTTTTCCTTCATAAAAACTTCCGCAATAATACCTTGTGGTGTAACATTTTCAGAAATTGAATTTAAAACTTTTGCCGAAACAAAAACAACTTTTCCATCAAAATTTTCTAAGATATATGAAAAGTCTTCTTTTTTTGATTCATCAACAAAAAGCTTATCAACTTTTAAGCCACTTAAAACAACTTCTCTAACAAGTTTTTCACCATCAACTAAAAACTTGTTATTTTGTTTTCTATATTTTTTATCGTTTAAACTTCTAGCAAACTTTACAAGTGAATTGTCTAAACTTGTTATAATTTCACTATTCATAAAAATTTTCCTTTTAACAAAAAAACTTAATGCCCAAACCTGTTAGGCATTAAGTTTAAACTCTTTAATTCAAATTATTTTGCAAGAGCAGTTTTTGCTGATTCGCAAACTTTTGCAAAAGCATTTTTATCAGAAACAGCAAGTTCAGCAAGAACTTTTCTGTTAAGTTCAATACCTGCAAGTTTTAAACCATGAATTAAATTGCTGTAAGAAAGACCGTTTACTCTTGCTTCAGCATTAATTCTAATATTCCAGAGTCTTCTGAAATCTCTCTTTTTAAGTCTTCTTGATGTGTAAGCATAGTTACCACTTTTCATAACAGCTTGACGAGCAACTCTAACAAGTTTGCTCTTTGAGCCATAGTAACCTTTTGCAGATTTTAAAATTCTAACTCTTTTCTTATGTGCATTAACACTTCTTTTAATTCTCATAACTCAATCCTCCTACCTTATTAACCTTGGTTTCCTACAAGGATTTTAACTGTTTTAACTTGTTTGCCTTCAACATAAGCTCCTTGACGAAGATTTCTCTTTCTAGCTCTTTCTTTTGTTGAAAGTAAATGTCTGTGGTTTTGTTGACCTCTTTTAACTCTGCCGCTCTTGAGTACAATAAATCTTTTTTTAACGGCACTTCTATTTTTTTGTTTTGGCATAATAAATTTCCTCCTGTATACCGAATAATAAATTTAAAAGAACTTATTTTTTTGCTGTTTTTGGTGCAAGAATCATAATAATGTTTCTGCCTTCAACTTTTGCTGGTTTTTCAATAGTTGCATATTCTTCAAGACTAGCAGCAAAATCGTTTTCTGTTTGAACACCACGATCTGCATAAGCTTGTTGTCTTCCGCTCATTCTAATTGAAACTTTAACTTTGTCACCATTTTGCAAAAACTTAATTGCATTTTTTGCTTTGATGTCAATGTCGTGTTTTTCAATTGTCATTGAAAGTTGAACTTCTTTGATTGCAACAATTTTTTGATTTTTTCTTTGTTCTTTTTCTCTTTTTGCTTTGTCAAACACATATTTGCCATAGTCCATAATTTTACAAACTGGTGGGTTTGTGTTTGGTGAGATTTTAACAAGATCAAGTCCTTCATCTTCAGCAATTTTGTTAGCCTCACGAGCACTCATAATTCCAAGTTGTTCACCGTTTGCACCAACGACTCTAACTTCTGGATCACGAATACTATCATTGATTTGAGTTTCTTGTTGTTTAACTGCCATAGTTCTCCTAAAAAATAATATTTCACTCTTTTTGATTCACAAAAAAAGTGAGTGGTTTACGGTAAAGAAAATCCACTCACTATATATAATTTCCAAAATTTAAGGGTGCACATAAAAATGTGCCAAAATTTCGGTTATTAACATATATTAACACAAACAAAATCTTTCATTCGTTTGGTGGAAAGTGTTCTTTCTCTTCAATAAACAGGCATATTTTATCACAAGAAAGCCCACTTGTCAACACTTTTTTATAATATTTTTATAACTTAAATTTTCTCATTTTTTAATAAAAAGACAGTGAGATTATCACTGCCTTTTTGTTTTATTAATTTTTGCCTTTTGAGTCAATATCTGCTTTAATCATGTTAGCAGCGGCTTCAAATGACAAATCTTTAATTTCTTCGCCATTTCTCTTTCTGATTGAAACATTACCAGAATTTGCTTCATTTTCACCCAAAATAAGCATATAAGGAACTTTTTCAAGTTGAGCTGCTCTAATTTTGTAACCAATTCTTTCATTTGAATTGTCAACTTCAACTCTAATTCCATTTTCATCAAATCTATCTGCAATTTTTGTTGCATATTCTGCACTCTTTTCAGAAACAGAAATAACTTTTGCTTGAACTGGTGAAAGCCATGTTGGGAAAGCTCCAGCATAATGTTCTGTGATGATTCCGATAAATCTTTCAAATGAACCCAAGATTGCTCTATGAATCATAACAGGCATTTGTTTTGAACCATCTTTATCAATATAAGAAAGGTCAAATCTTTGTGGAAGTTGGAAGTCAACTTGAATTGTTCCCATTTGCCATTCTCTGCCTAAACAGTCTTGCATTTTGATATCAATTTTTGGACCATAGAAAGCACCATCGCCTTCATTGATTCTATATTTTCCTTCACCGCAAAGTTCATTCAAAACTTCTTTAAGTTCTTTTTCAGCTTGATTCCAAGTTGCAATTTCACCCATAAAGTCTTCTGGTCTTGTTGATAAAGTTAAAATATATGGAAGGTTAAACACATCATAAATTTCACCAGCAATCTTCAAGATTTCTTTGATTTCGCTGCCAATTTGATCTTTTGTTACAAAGTTGTGAGAGTCATCTTGACGGAACATTCTAACTCTGAAAAGTCCATTAAGTTGACCAGATTTTTCATTTCTGTGAATAACATCAACATCATTAAATCTAAGTGGCAAATCTTTATAGCTTCTTGTTCTGCTTTCAAAAATTTTGATAGAGTTTGGACAGTTCATTGGTTTTAATGCTTGTTCATTACCATCAACATCGGTTAAAACAAACATATCTTCTTTATAGTGATCCCAGTGACCTGAAGTTTTCCATAAAACTGAACTGTTGAGTTGTGGACCAGAAAATTCTTGATAACCTTTCTTTCTGTGAAGTTCTCTCCAATAATTAATGAGAGTGTTGAGCATTGTGAAACCTTTTGGCATCCAATAAGCCATACCAGGAGCAGTTTCATCAAAGAAGAATAAATCAAGTTCTTTGCCAAGTTTTCTGTGATCTCTTTTCAAGGCTTCTTCTAAAAGTCTGAAATATTCGTCCATTTCACTTTTCTTTTCAAAAACAACACCATAAATTCTTGTAAGCATTTTGTTTTTGCTATCGCCTTTAAGATATGCACCAGAAATTTTTGTAAGCTTAAATGCTTTGATAAGTCCAGTTGACTTAATGTGTGGACCAGCACAAACTTCTGTGTAATCACCTTGTGTGTATGTTGTGATTGTTGCATCATCATCAAAACTTTCAATAAGTTCAACTTTATAAGGTTCTTTTTCTGCCTTCATAATTTTGATAGCTTCAGCTTTTGAAACCTCTTTTCTAACGATTTCAAAATTTGCTTTGATGATTTTATTCATTTCATCTTCAATAAGCACCAAGTCTTCATTTGTAATTGGTGTTTTAAAATCAAAGTCATAATAAAAACCATCTTTTGTTGCAGGTCCAACCCAACACTTTGCTGTTGGATAAATTGTTTTAACAGCTTGAGCCAACACATGGGCTGTTGAGTGTCTTAAAAGTTCTTGATATTCTGGGCTTTTGTTTGTGATGATTTCAAGTTTGCAATCTTCATTGATTGGAGCATTAAGATCAATAAGATCTTCGCCAATTTTTCCACACACTGCCATTCTTGCAAGACCTTCTGAAATTGACTTTGCAATATCAAGTGTTGAAACTCCTTTTTCAAACTCTTTTACATCATCTCTAAGTGTAATTTTCATAATTTCCTCCATTTGCATAGGAATAAAAAAATCCCTATGCCAAAAAAATTTAGCATAAGGACGATATTTTATCGTGGTTCCACCTTATTTCGTTGAAAATTCAACCTCATTATAAAAATATTTAGATGTCTAAAATGCAGGTGGTTTCAATTGCAATCTTTAATGAAGAAACTTCCAGCCCACGATTTCTTCTCTCTTGAATCAGTTTTTGCAACCTACTTGTTCTGCAAGTATAACATTATTATATTACAAAAAAATTATTTGTCAATATTTTATTTAGGTTAAAAATTAATTTTGTCATAAAAAATTTTACTTAGCATTTCAACAACATCTTCTCCACCAGATTCACAGAGTTTTAAATTGATTTTTGCAGGGTTTAATTCAATTATCTCACTCAAAAACTTTGACAGACCAACAAAATTTCTTTTAAACTGTTTTGATTTTTCAAGATGCTTAATTTTTAGTTGCTTTTTTGATATCACAACATCTGCCGATTTTACCAAATTATCAGAAACGGTTGTCAAATATTTCAAAATTTCAAGCATTGAAGAATTATTTTTAACTATTTGGTTAAAATTGATTATATCAACGGTTTTTTGCCACCTTATTGAAAGGTCTTGCAAGTTAAAGTAATATAAACTATCTATCAAAATTTTTCCACTAAAATCAATCTTGTTTGCGATATATTCTTTATCTAGATCAAAATCAAAAATTGTGACCGCTTTTAAAAACGATTCAAAAACAACCATCTCATTTGTTGGCATCAACCCTTCTTTGAAATAATTGTATTTATAACAATCAATTACCACAAATGAAACAAAGTCTAATACTTTTGATATAAAATATTCTTTATTTTCTTTTTTCACCGCAAAAGAAACAAAACTTCTTCCATTACAATTCTCTTTTGCAATAACACCAGAAGCTATTTTCACTTCTTCTGCTAAATCTTTATATAATTTTGAAATATATGATTGATTTTCAAGATTGATGCTAATTGTTAGTTCAAACATTAAGCTGTTTACCTCAAAAGTAGTTTATGCTTGAAACTTGAAAAATACTCATAATTTATAAAGTTAGACAAAATTTTTAAATTGAATATGGATACTTTTTTTCAAACTCATTTATTGCGGCGGTTGTTGTTGCAACAAATGACTTTCTTTTTGATTCAAAATAAACAGGATACTTTAATATCAAACCTTCAAGTTCTGATTTCCCGGCAAGTAAAACTGAATTTTCTCTTGCCAAAATTTCTGCTTCTTTTGAAAAATTTTGATTTGAAACAACCATTGCCTGTTTTATTTTATAATGTGCCCTGGCAGAAATAATTTCTTGAACTGCTGAAACTCCAACTGTGTGACTATAACACTTTGCCTGAACAATTGTTTGTTTTTTGTTTTTTGTTAAAATCAAATCAACACCAAAATCTTTTGATTTTTTTGTGAGTGAAACTGTATAACCCATTTTTTCAAACAAAAGCTTCAAATATTCTTCAAATTCTTCACCAGAAAGTGAATTTATTTGCGAAATATTATAAATTTTAATTTTTTCTGCCGATTCTCTCTTCTTTCTTTTGCTCACAAAAAATTGTTTTACTAAATAAAACAATACAAAAGGAAGCAGAACAATTATTAAAATTATTCTAACACCCTTAACAAAAGCCGACTCTTTATAAATTTTCCTTCTAACCATTACAAATAAAGCATATAACAAAATAAAAAAATTTCCAAATAGTTACGGTTTTTATTTTGAAGATTTGGCAAATTATTATATTATAGAATTAGAAAATTTTGAGGTGTTATATATGATTATTGCAATTGACGGAACCTCTGGTTCTGGAAAATCTACTCTTGCTAAACAATTAGCAAAAAAACTTAATTTTGGATTTTTTAGTGCTGGTGACCTTTATAGAGCCATCACTGTAAAGACTCTTAATCTTGGAATCAAAGAAGATGAAGATGATAAACTTGAATATATGATTCAAAACACATCAGTTGTTTACACATACGACGGAACAAAAAATGTAATGCTTGTTGATGGTATGAACATTACTGACAGACTTCACACTGAAGAAGTTAGCAATTTTGTTTCAAAAATTTCTTGCAAACCATTTATAAGAGAATTTGTTAGAAAACTTCAAAAAGAAACTGCTATTCACAACGAACATATTGTTATGGAAGGCAGAGACATTGGCTCAGTAATCTTCCCTGAAGCAGATTTCAAAATTTATGTTGACTGCAAAATTGAAGAGAGAGCAAAAAGAAGACTCAGAGACTATGAATCTCTTGGCGACAAAGTAACATTAGAAAAAGTTATCGCCGACCTTAAAGACAGAGATTATCGTGATACTCACAGAGAAATTTCTCCACTCATTATGTGTGAAAATGCTTACCTTATTGACACTTCACTCAACTCAGTTGATGAGTGTTTAGACCTCATTTTCAATGAAATGCACAGAAGAGGCCTTGTGACACTTGACTTTTTTAAAGAAAAAGGCATTGATATTTTTAATAAAGAATAATAAACAAACAAAAAACACATAGGTTTTAGTTACAAATTTTTGAATCTAGCGAAATAAAAAGAACTTTATCAATTATGATAAAGTTCTTTTTGTGTTCAATAATTTAAATATTTTTTATCGGATGTAATTCAATATATCCTCTTGTTCCAATAGGTTCTAATTGAATACGAGGATTATCATCATGCCAATTAAATCCATTGATATTAGGATTGTATTTTTTAATTGCATCACATACTTGACCAATTGCCTCACAAAAGTTTTCCTCTTCAAATGGTTCACCCTGGAACATAATATATTTGCATTTAGGTAGTTCAATTACATCAAAACCTTCTGGAATTTGGCCCGTATAATCCATTGGAACTTCTACACCTTGCACATATTCAGATGTATTTTCCTTAATATACTTTTTAGGAAGCCATAAACATACTGGTTCGCCACAAATGGATTTGATACTACTTAACAGACCCCAGACATCACACCCAACTTCCTCACAATACTTAAAGTAATCTGTAGCCTCTTTTCCTCGTTTGATAATAACTTTTCTTTCTGGTTTCTCAATTACTTGAATAAAAACATTTTTCACTTCACTCATATTTTTCTTTTCCTTTATATTTGTATATTTAACTCCATAAGGTGTAAACAGGTAGATTGGAGTATGACAAATAGCATATTCATGTGGATTACAACCAAACTCCTTGTAAAATGCTCTTTGATATCCATCTACACTATCAAATCCAGTATCAAAAGCAATATCAATAACTTTTATTTTTTCATCTCTTAGTCGAAGTGCTGATTTAGATAACCTCAATCGCCTAATATAAACAGATGGTGTCATATGAAGCAAATCCACAAATAATCTATAAGAATACCATGGTGAATATTGTGATTCTTTTGCTAAATCTGTCATTGTAATATTATTATCAAGATGTGCTGCAATATAATCCTGCATTTTTTGAACTGCTTCGATATGTTCATTCATTTGTGTTTACTCCAAACATCCTAATTATATAAAAAATAAAATAATTTGTCTCGACTTAATTTGCTAAATTTTATTCATTTATAATTTATAAATTAAAAAAAGAGTTAGATGTTTATCTAACTCTTTGATTTTAATAGTTTAAAAAATTCTAGACTTTAGCCTATGTGTTTTTATTTTTCTTTAATATTGTTTCTTCAAACTTTCAGGAGCTTCTTTTTGTTGAATTTCAAGAGCAAACTTACAACCACAATAATTTTGTCTGTATAAATTGTTTTCTTTTGCAAGTTCAACACTTCTTTTATACCCATTTTGTTTTTTGAAATTTGAAACTAAATATTCAATATTATATTCATTTTGAAGATTCACACCAATTGCATTAATCACTTCTGAATTTTTGTGTGGACTCACTGTTAAGGTTGTTCCAAAAATATCAAAGTTATTTTCTTTTGCAAGTAATGCTGTTTTTTCAAGCCTAAGCCTAAAACAAATTGCACATCTTGCTCCACCCTCTCTTTCAGACTCAAACCCCTTTGTTTTTTCATAAAAACTTTCACTATCATAATCACAATCTAAAAACTTTATTTGATTTTGTGGGTTTTTGCTATTAAAAATATCAATATATTTGAGTTCTTCATTTTTTCTTTTGATGTATTCTTCTTCTGGATAAATGTTTGGGTTGTAATATAAAATTGTAATATCAAATTCTTCCGCAAGTCTTTCAATAACAGCAGTTGAACAAGGTGCACAACATGATTGAAGAAGTATTTTCTTTTTGTTCATAACTCACCTACATTTTTTCTGGAATTTCAAATGCCAAAACTGATGCAGCTTGTTTGATTGCTTTTAACACAAGCAAACAAAGTGACAAGTATGAATTCTTTTTGTTTTCATCTTTTTCAGACAAAATTCTTGTATCATTATAAAATTTTGAAAAACTTGCTGCAAAATCGTAAACTGCTGAGCAAAGTGAACTGAGTGAACTTTCTTTGTATGCAGTGAAATAACTTTCTTGAAGTTTGATAAAGTTAATAGCAATTTTTCTTTGATTCTCATCTGCAATATCAATCAATTTTAAACTTGCAAGGTCATCAAATTTATCGCCAAGCTCTGCCTTCTTTAAAAGTGAGTTAATTCTTGCACCTGTATATTGAATATAAGGACCAGTTTTTCCTTCAAATGAACTAAATTTGTCAATATCAAAAATATAATCTTTTGATGGAGCATTTGAAAGGTCACCATATTTCATTGCCGCAACACCAATTTGAAGAGCAAGTTCTTCTGCATTTTCAATGCCATTTTCTGCAAGTTTCTTTCTTGCACCATCAGAAATCAAGTTGATAATGTCTTCAAGTTTAATTGTGTCTCCTGATCTTGTTTTAAATGCTTTTCCGTCCTTTCCATTAACTGTTCCAAAACCTAAAAATTCAAGTTTTTGTTCTGGTCCAGAAATTCCTGCCATTTTTACTGCTCTGAAACATTTTTCAAAGTGACCAGCTTGTCTTTTGTCAACAACATAAACAATTCTGTCAGGATTATAATCTTCATTTCTTTGAAGAATTGTTGCAATATCAGTTGTGTCATAAACATCAGCACCATTGCTCTTTTTTAAATAAACTGGTGGCATTGGATTTTTATAAAGTTGAGGGTCGTCTGGATTTTTCTTTTCAATAGGAATATTTTCACCCTCTCTTGCAACATCAACAACAATTGCACCTTCATGTTCTCTTGTTAAGCCTTTTTCAATAAACATTTTAACAACTGGCTCAACATAATCAGCTGCATTGCTTTCACCATACCACAAATCAAAGAAACAACCAAGATTTTCATAATTTGCCTTGATTCTCTTTACAGAAATCTCTCTAATTGTTTGATAAATTGTCCAATATGGCTCTTTTTTATCTTGAATAAATTTGGTAAAATCTTCTGCTTTTTTTCTAAATGCATCATCTTCATTTTTTCTTCTTGAAGCTTTTGGATACACTTCATTTAAAGTGTCAAGTGTGATTTCTTTGTTTTCTTTTGAACTGTCAAAATATCCATCAATAAAACCATCTTCTTGAAGACCTGCAATTGTCAAACCCATTTGAAGACCCCAGTCGCCAAGATGAGTATCTGTGATAACTTTGTTTCCTAAAATCTTGTGAAGTCTTGCCAGACTTTCACCAATAACTGGTGAACGAAGGTGACCAACATGAAGTTCTTTTGCAACATTTGCACCGCCATAGTCCATAACAACAGTTTCTTTTTCTTCAAGTTCATCAAGAGAAAGTCTGTCATTTGAATTTGCTTCATTGAGAGCTTCTGTAAGTGCTTCATTTTTAATTTTAAAATTGATAAAACCTGGCTTTGCAAATGAAACTTCAGCAACCGATTGATTTAAGTTTGCAATAATAGAGTTTGCAACAATTTCCGGACTTGTATGCACTTTTTTTGCAATAGCAAATGAAGAGTTGCATTGAAAATCTGCTTCTTCTGGACGATTTGAAACTGTGAGAGTTAAATCATCAAAACTATAATTGTTATGCAAAAAACTATCTTCTAATGCTTTGTATAAAATCTTTTTAATATTCATATCTTTCTCCTAATTTTTATTTAAGCATTGCTCTTAAACTATTTATAACTGCAAGTATATTAACACCAACATCTGCAAAAACTGCAAGCCACATTCCTGCAAAACCAAAGCCAATAACCGCCAAAGTTAAAACTTTAATTGCAAGTGAACCAATAATGTTTTGCAATACGATTTTGTGAATCTTTTTTGCTTTTTTTATGGTTGTAGAAACTTTGCTAGGTTCATCTGTCATCAAAACAACATCGGCAGTTTCAATTGCAACATCACTGCCAAGACCACCCATTGCAATACCAACATTTGCATTTGCAATTGATGGAGCATCATTGATTCCATCACCAACAAACACAACAGTTTTGCCTTCTTGAACCTTATCTGTTATTATAAGCACTTTATCTTCTGGAAGCAACCCCGAATAGCAATTTTTTACATCTAATTTGTCAGAAATAGCTCTTGCAGCTGTTTCTTCATCACCCGTGCAGATTGAAATGTCTTTAATTCCGATTTCTTTTATCTTTTTGATTGCGGCAACAGAATCTCTTTTGATTGTGTCTTCAATAACAATATATCCTGCAAGTTCACCACCAATTGCAACATATAAAACTGTTCCGGCTTTTTGAACTTCAAAAAAGTTAATATCATTTTCTTTTAAAAGTTTCGCATTTCCAACAAGCACATCTTGCATAAAGATACTAGCTGAAATGCCTTTTCCAGTATGTTCAACATAATCATTAATAAATGCTGTGTTGATTTCTTTTTTAACCCTTTCTTTATAAGCCTTTATAATAGAAACGGCAACTCTGTGATTTGAGAAACTTTCAGCATAAGCGGCAGTTTCTAAAATTTCATTTTCGTCTCTATCACCCATTGCAACAATTTCTGTTACATCAAACTCTCCAAGTGTGAGTGTTCCAGTTTTGTCAAAAACAACTGAATCTGTTTTTGCAAGTTCTTCAACAAATGTAGCTCCTTTAACCAAAACACCAATTCTTGCAAAAGAACCAATTCCCGCAAAATATGTAAGCGGAACAGAAATCACAAGTGCACATGGACAAGAAACCACCAAGAAACTAAGTGCTCTATAAGCAAATTCAACAAAATTTTTATATCCACTAAAAATTGGTGGAATAAACATAATTAAAACCGCAAGAATAATAACAACTGGTGTGTAATACCTAGAAAATTTTGAAATAAACTTTTCAGACTTTGCCTTAGTTTCTGTTGCCTTTTCAACCATTTCAACAATCTTTGAAACGGTGCTGTCTTTTTCAAGTTTAGAAACTTTCACAAGAAGCGGACTTGCTCCGTTTATTGAACCAGACAAAACCTCATCGCCAACAGTAACAATCTTTTCTTTAGTTTCACCGGTAAGTGCCGCCATATTAAGATTTGATGTACCGTCTAAAACTTCGCCGTCAAGCGGAATTTTCTCACCTGGTCTAACTCTGATTATATCACCAACTTGAACTTCAAAAAGTTCAACTTTTTTCTCTTCATCATCAATAACCAAATTTGCATAAGGTTGCTTGATTTCAAGAAGTGACTTTATTGTTTTTCTTGACTTGTTTAATGCAAGTTCTTCTAATATTTCACCTATTGCAAACAAAAGCATAACTGCAATTGCTTCAATATATTCACCAATAATAAAAGCACCAATTGATGCCAAACCCATTAAAAAGTTTTCGTCAAAAACTTTTCCTTTAACAATGTTTCTTGCGGCTTTGATTAAAACTTTATATGATATCAAAATATAATCTGCTGCAAAAACAACAACTTTTAGCCAAAATATTGGCATAAAAATATTTAAAATCAAAATCACTGTTGCAATTGAAATTTTGATAATGTTTCTTTGTTTTTCTTTTTTTTCTTTAATCAAAATATCTTCTTCTGAAACAAAATCTAAAATCTCAATAGTATGGTCAAAATCATGAATTGCAACTTTGACTTTTGTCAATACTTCTGCTTCATTTTCGGCAGAAATTTCAAGTTTTAAGACTTTTGTAACAAAACTAATTTCAGCCGATACACCTTCAATTTGATTAAGGTTTTGTTCAAGAGCAAGTGCACAACCTGCACAGTGCATTTTTAAAAGTTTAAACTTATATTGCATAAATTCTCCTTGTATTATTTGTGATATGGAAGCCCTGAAATTATTGTAAATGCTCTGTAAATTTGTTCGGTTAAAACCACTCTAAAAAGTTGATGTGGAAAAGTAATTTTTCCAAACGAAAGAACAAGTTTAGCTGCAGACAAAACAGCCTGTGAAAGCCCATTTGAGCCACCAATAACGAAAGATATTTCACTAACACCAGAAACTTGATTATTTTTGATAAAATCAGCAATTTCAGGGCTTGAGAGTTGTTTTCCTTTTCCATCAAGAGCAACAATTACACCTGAACATTTTTCTAAAAGCAACTTGCCTTCTGCTTCTGACTTTTTTTCAAGATTATCAATCTTTGAAGCTTCATCAACTTCAATAATGTTAAATGAACAAAATCTTGAAAGTCGTTTTGCATACTCTTCAATTGCAGAAATATAAAACTTTTCTTTAATTTTTCCAACTGATACAATATTAATTTTCATAATTACAATATAATACATTTTAATATTAATTGCAATTATTTCGCAAAAAACTGCAAACAAAAAAACCTCACCATTTGGAACAAATTGTTCCAAACCAACTACACGGCAATTGAAAATACTTCATCTGCCATATAGTTGATGGTAAGGTTAAATTTATTATTTGCTTTAAAATTTTCTGTATCTGTAATTACATAAGTTAAAGAGAAGTCAAAATCTTGACTTTCACCCGGCAAAACCGTTTTTGATTTTTCATCATCATTGCATTCAATTTTATAAAATAGACCAGCAGAATCAATGTCATATTTTCCATTGAATGCAGATGAATGAATTGTTTTGTTTGTGCTAGTTTCATTAACTGCAAAAACCTTAAACGAAACTGTGAGCATTGTGGTTTCACCAACAATATTTTTTGTTTTAGAAACAGTTTGCTCATTGGTGAAAAATTTCACAGTTCCATCATCAACCGTTGTGTTGTTTTCTTGATTTCCATTTTGAACAGTTGCTGAAATTTTTCCATCATTGCTCTCATAGTTTTTGTTTACAAATGTATTTCCAATATTAGCAGATTCTTCATTATAATTCACTGTTGGAAGCACAATGCAAAGTGAGATAAAAACACCCAAAACAATCATAGATAAACTTATTAAAAATGTTCTCAAATTTCTATTTTTCATTAGCATAAATTCCTTTTTTCTATCGTAATTAAGTAGCGGTTTTTTGGTTCAGAAAAAAATACCAACAAAACGAATAGATTCTATCACAAATGAAATTTTAAGTCAAAAAGAAAATTAAAAAAAATTTAAATTTTACAACTAGTGTCAAAAGGTTGTTTTGTCAACTGTTTTTTAATAAAAAAAGGATAAATTTTATACAAAATTCATCCTTTAAAATTGTTATTCTGCCATATATTTTGAAACAAGTGAAACAAACCTTTCCATATCATCAATTGGAAGTCCTTCAATAAGTTTTGCTTCATCAAGCAACACTGTTGCAATTTCTTTTATTGCCTCATCATTTGTTCCAAAAAGTGACTTCATTTTTTCATAGATTTTGTGTTCTGCATTGATTTCAAGAATCTTTTTAGCCCTAATATCTTGTGTTGATGGATCGCCTTGTGGCATATTTCTAAACACTTTTTCCATTTCAATTGAAACTTCACCTTCTGTTGACAAACATACTGGGTGGTCGCCAAGCTTTTTAGAAAGTTTAACTGCAAAAACTTCGCCTTGAAGTGCAGATTCAATAAGCTCTAAAAGTGGCTTGTCTTCTTCATTTGTTTCTTCGGTTGTGTTTTCTATTCCAGTATTGCCATCGGTTACATTTTTAAATTCTTTTCCATCATAAGCCGCAACATATTTGATTGCAAATTCATCAACATTGTCAGTCATACAAAGAACATCATAACCAGAATTTAAAACTTTTTCTGTTTGTGGCATCTTTTTAACAGATAAAATTGAGTTGCCTGTTGCATAATAAATAAACTTTTGATCTTCAGGCATTTTTGCAACATAGTCTTTAAATGTAACAAGTTTGTCTTGTTTTACAGAATAGAACATAACAAGGTCTTGAAGTTTTTCTTTGTCCATACCCCAGTTATTATAGATTCCAACTTTGAGTTGTAAACCAAAACTCTTATAAAATTGTTCATATTTTTCTCTATCATTATCAACCAAATCTTGAAGTTCTTTTCTGATTTGTTTTTCAATATTTTGAGCAATTTTTCTAAGTTGTCTATCTTGTTGCACGGTTTCACGTGAAATGTTGAGCGAAAGTTCACAGTCAACCAAACCTTGAACAAATCCAAAATATTCAGGAATAAGTTCTTTGCACTTATCCATAATTAAAACACCATTTGAATAAAGCTTTAAACCTCTTTCAAAATATTTTGAAAAATATGCTTCAGGACATTTTTTTGGAATATAAATCAAAGCTTTATAATCAATCAAACCTTCAACTTGATAATGCAAATGCATAAATGGGTCATCAATATCATAAAACATATCTTTATAAAACTTATTATAGTCTTCATCAGAAAGTTCAGACTTTGGTTTTCTCCACATAGGAATCATTGAGTTGATGGTTTCCCACTCTTTTACGGTTGTGATTCGCTTTCCATTTTCATCGGTTGTTTCATCGGCTGCAGGAACTTCGTTTTCAATTTTTATTGGATATCTAATATAGTCTGAATATCTTTTAATAAGTTCACGAAGTTTATAATATTCCATAAATTCAGAATATCTGTCATCTTCTGTGTCTGCTTTTAAATAAATTTTAATTTCTGTTCCATTAGTTTCTTTTTCTGCTGATTTAACTTCATAGCCTTCAGCACCCGAACTAACCCAAACATTTGCCTCTTTTTCACCATATGCTTTTGACAAAACTTCAACTTTTTCGCCAATCATAAACACAGAATAAAAACCAACACCAAATTGACCGATAATGTCAATATCTTCTTTTTTAGCATTGTCTTTTTTGAAAGCAAGTGAACCACTTTTTGCAATAGTTCCAAGATTGTTTTCAAGTTCTTCTGCTGTCATACCAATTCCATTATCAGAAATTGTTAAAGTTCTATTTTCTTTATCTGCAGAAATCTTAATTTCAAAATCACCACGGTTCAAACCAATATTTTCTGAAAGGCTTTTATAATAAAGTTTATCAATAGCATCAGAGCAGTTTGAAATAAGTTCTCTTAAAAAGATTTCTTTGTTTGTGTAAATTGAGTTTATCATTAAATCTAAAATTCTTTTCGATTCGGTTTTAAAACTTTTCATTTAAATCTCCTAAATATCAAATTTTAATTTTATAAATTAGCACTCATTATTGCCAACTGCTAACAATATAATACTAAAAAAAAATATTGTCAACAAACTTGCGACAATATTTTAATCATATATTTATTTTGAACAAATGTTTTTGTCTAAAATTGCTTTAAATCATCAATGTTTAAATTCTTTCCAACAGCAACAACATTAAATCTATCTTCGTTTGCAATAACTTTTGCAAATTCATTAACAGCAGAAATTGTTACAGCAGAATAATTTTGTTTTCTTTCTTCAATTGTTTTGCAATTTCCGTGCAAATGAAGCATACTGCCATTTGCTTCAGCTGTGTCACTGTTTGTTTCGCCATTAAATTCAATAACAGACTTCTTTAAATTTTTAACTCTTTCAAGTTCTTCTTCTGTTGCACCGTTTTTTGCAAAATCTAAAATAATCTTTTTGATTTCACTAACTGCCTTTTTAACATTTTTTGGTCTAGTTCCAAGCATAATAAATATTCCACCTGTCACAGAAACATTGTCTGCAAAAGCATAAACAGTATAAACCAAACCAAGTTCTTCTCTAATAATTTTATAAAGTCTTGAGTTTTGCGAATTTCCCAAAATACTTGTGTAAACATCTGCAATATATTTTTTATCACTAAAAGATGGAACCGATGCAATATGTATGCAAACATTTGCTTGATTATCATCTCTTTCAACAATTGTATATTTTTCTTTAATATTAGGCACAATCTCTTGCTTTTTTAAAGAATATGGCTCACCTGCCGATTTGAAATTTGAAACAAAATATTTTTCAATAATTTTATCAAGTTCATCAAATTCAATATTTCCAGCAACCGATACAATGCAATTGTTTGCGGTGTAATGCTTGTTTTTATATTCAAGCAATTGCTCTCTTGAAACAGTCATAATATTTTTTTCAGTTCCAAGTTCATCGTGAGCATAAGAGTTTCCGTAATAATAATTTTCCATAACAGTTCTATAAAGAACTTCAACTGGATCATCATCACACTTTTTCATTTCTTCAACAACAACATTTCTTTCTTTGTCAATTTCATCTGGATCAAACTTAGGGTTTAATATCATATCCGAATAAATTTCAAAGCAAGGTTCAAAATTTTCTTTTAAACATTTAAAAATGTATCTAGTTACTGTTCTTGATGTGTAAGCATTAAAATCTGCACCATAATAACTAAGTTTGTCCATTATATCAATGGTTGAGTATTTTTCTGAACTTTTAAAGAGCAAATGCTCAATAAAATGTGAATAACCTTGTTCATTTTCAGATTCATTTTGCGAACCCACATTAAACAATATGTTAATTGCAATAACATTTTTGTCATTTTTTTCGTGACACAACCTAAGTCCATTTTTATAAGTTTTAATATTAACCATTTTTGCCTCTAAGTTTATTTAAATTTGCCTGTTCTTGAACTCTTTCTTTAAGTCTTTCAGAAATTCTTTTTGAAATTTGCAAATATTCTTCATCACCCGTTCTTGTTGCAACATCAAGTGAAAGTTCAAAGAAATTAGCAATCAATTTTTCATCAAAAAAGAAATTATCTGGAAGCATTATTATATTTCTTGGATTAATTTCAATTTGCTCAGCAAACTTGCTAATTTCACTAAGCATTGTTTCGTTTTGCAAAATAACATCATAATCATCACCATTTGCAACAACTGCAAAACGACCATAAAATCTACTAGCACTGTCAAATTCTTTTGAAAATGATTCAAATTTAGTGTTTAAATATGATTTCTTTTTTGACTTTGTTTCATAAGTTGCAAGTCCACTGTGAAACTCACCAAGCCATGAAGCACCTTTCAAAATTTTTCCAGTTTTGTCAACAGCATATCTTTTTGTTCCTTTGACAATAACCGTTCCTAATCCTTCGCTAAAATCACTAGCAAATTCTATCCAATTTTTACTCTTTTCTGGGTGCGATTTAAAATATGATGAATCAAAATCTAAAAGTGTGCCATCTGGTTTTAAAAATGCAAAAATAAACTCTCTATTTTCATCAAAGCCACCAACAACAGCAAAACCTTCTTTAAAATCACTTGCATTGATAAATTTTTGATTTGTTATATAGTTTCCAGAAAGGTCAACATATCCTGTTCCGTCAGGGTCCTGAACCCTGCATATTCCATCAACAAACCCAGCAATTGACCAGTGGTCTGTTCCAAGTTGTTTTCCATCAATGCTAATAAGTGAAAATTTTAATTTTTTATCTGAATCATAATGATAAATTATATTGTTTTTATCAATGTAATATATTGTTTTATAGTCTTGTTTTATTCCATTTTCATCAATAAAACCATCGCTTATAATTTGATAATTTTTATCAATAACAACAGTCTTGCCACAAATAACAGCTGTTGTATAATTTTCATTAAAAAATGGCATAATATGTTCAAATTCTGGACTAACAATATCAAATTTTGTATTAACAAACACAAAGTTTCCATTTAAAAGTTGAGCAACGGCAAGACCATAAGAAAAGTCATAAACTGTTTTAAATTCTTGCCCAAATATTTCACCTTTTTCAGAAACCCAGTAATTTCTTTCCGCTTTATCTGGTTCAAACACTGCAAAGCCATCTCTAAATGGATGAACTTCATCTCTGCTTCCAAAAACAAAAATTTCTTCACCTTCTGGATTAATTAAAATTTTTTGCCTTGACCCTGCATCATATTCTGCTTCAAAAAAATTATCTCTATCTCTTTTTTCAAGATTATAATAGCCTTTATCAGAAATTCTTCCAAGACTATCCATAAAGGTTCTTTCTCTTTTTTTGTCATCGCGAAAAATGGCAACAATAAATTTATCATCACCCGCAACTGAAATATGACTTACTTTTGTTGAGTCTAAATATCTCATATTTTTGCCCTCATAGTTACATAAATTATATCATAATTTATTCACATAGTCAATAGTTATGATTTTATATCAATAAAAAGACAAGTGATAAAACTTGTCTTGATTTTTTTATTAACAATTTTTGCCAAGATTATAAGCAGTTTCAAGTTCTTTTCTACCTTCAATCTCACCCATTCCACCAACATCTGAAACTGCAATTGCAGCCTTTTCTTCACAACCTTCAAAACAGTCTCTTGTTAAACCTCTCATAGCCTCTAATGTTGATTCTAAATTTTTAACTTCAGGATCCCATGCTGTAGCAAACAAATAAATATCTGACCTAACCTCTTCATAAATTGGAGTGAGTCTATCAATAAATGTTTTAAGCTGTGCTGACATTGAATAAAAATAAACAGGTGTTGCTAAAACCAAAACATCAGCAGCTAAAACTTTTTCTTGTAGTTCTTGCATATCATCATTTTTAAAACATTTTCCATTGTTTTGACAAGCATAACAACCAATACAATAACCAATATTTTTTTCTGCAAGTCTAACATAACAAACTTCATTTCCTGCTTCAACTGCACCTTTTTCAAACTCTCTGCACATTCTGTCAGAATTTCCATTTTTCCTTGGACTAGATGAAATTATAAGAACCTTTTTCATAATATCTCCTAAACATTTTTAATGACTATATTTTACATAAACAAACAATATTTTAGCAATTAAAAAACTCTCAAATTTATTATTTTTGAGAGTTTTTATTTACCTTTTTAGCAGTTACCTTTTGTGGGTGACTCTTCTTTTTTGTTGTTTTTGGTTTTTCTTCTATTTTTGAATTTTCTTCAACAACAATTTCTTTTGATTCATTATCAAAAATTGGAATCATTTCTTTTGGTTCAACCGATTCGCCATCACCAGTTGTTATAGCTGCAAAATCAACTGATTCATTGGTTACAGGTTCAACCTTAACTCTTCTTTTAATAAATGATAAATCTTCAAGACTAATTCTCTTTTTGTATGCACCAATTCCACAAAGCAAACATACAAAACCAGCACCAATTGAATCAAGAATCAAATCTTTCATTGTGTCAGCTAGTGCTGCTTGTCCCAAAAATGGTTCACCCCTTCCAGAAAGAGTTGAAACATAAGCTCTTTGCATATTAAGACCAAACCATGTATCGGCAGTAAATTCAATAATTTCCCAAATAACACCAATGGTCACTGAAAGTGAAAATGCAAACAAAATTGCAAATCCCATATTAAGTTTAAAGTTTCCAAGGTGATTATTTAATAAACTTATAAGTGAAAAACTTAAAAGTGCAATAAGCATACCTGAGAATGTGTGAAGAACTGAATCCCACCATTTAAATATAACAAAGAATCCCAAAATTTCTCCAAGGAAGAAATGTGCCAAACAAAATACAATAAACACAATATAGAAGAAATCAGGAACATCAAGTTTAAGTTTTTTCAAAAAGACTGGAACTAGTGAAAAAATCAAAAACATACCACTTTGTGCACAGTTAAAAAGATAGTCAGACTTAACCGATTGATCGTCGTTTAACACAACACCCAAAAGGCTGACTATAAAAACTATACCCATCAAAATACGATGCCAAATATATGTTAATCTAGCAGATTTTTTCATTACTTCCCCCAAATGATTTTATATTATATTAATACTAAAAATTACAAAATTTGTCAACATTATTTGTTTTTTTATATTGATTATAATTTAAAAAAGCTACAAATTTACACATTTAACTTTTTGCAACAAAAAAGAGTGAAAATATTCACTCTTTTTTATAAAATCGTAATCAACCATATAACAAACAAATGAAGTGGATAAAAAACATAAAATAAATATTTTAAATTAAATTTGCCTTTTTTATTGTTATAAAATAATAACATAACAATTGCTAAAATTGCAAATAGTGGACACATATAAACAAGTTTAAACCCATTAAATAATATTGCCTTTAAAAACATTAAAACAACAAGAATTGCAGCTGCCAAGAATTTCCATTTTGATCTTATAAAATAAAAATCCAAAACCATCAAAACACCAAGAAGTGAATAGTCTATCATTTCTAAAACATCGCCAAAAACAAGTGTTAATATCATTATTGATATCGCCGCAATTGCAATTAAAACCATTTTTAAAAGTTTTGTATGATTCTCTTTTTTCAACAATTGCTCGATTAAATAAATAAGCAAAATTGCAATTAAAAATGTAAACAAAACATTAAGTTTAAAGTCATCTCTTAAAAGTATATATGCAATTTGTGAAATACAAGCAAAAATAAAAAGTTGAAGCACATATTTTTTTCTACTTCTTGTATATCTCATACCCTCAGCAATAAAAAATGCAAACACCGGAAATGCAATTCGTCCTAAAATTTTGCAAACAATATTACCTTCAAATAAATATGCCCCCATATGATCAATAAGCATAGATATCATTGCTATAATCTTTAATAAATTTCTATTCATATAAAAACTATAACATAAATATAAAATAAACAAAATAAAAAAACGGGTATCACCCGTTTTTTATTATTTTTCTTCTTGCTTTTTATTTTTTTCTTCTGCAAACTTTTTGCCTTTAATCAAAAATACCAAATGTGTGATATTTACAAAAATAAGTGCAACATTAAGGATTGCAGTTGAAACTGCTGGGAGCAATATTCCATAGACAACAAATATTACAGAACCTGCAATATTGATTACCCTCATCCAAAAACTTCCCCTATATGAAGTTGTTTTGCAACACATTGAACCCAAAACTAAGAGTGTTGCAACAATACCAATTAATTCTACCATATCTTTTCTCCTAAATTATAAGGACCTTTGATGATGCAACATATGTTGCTCATGCTCTAATCGCTTTCTCTTTTTTTGACTATTTTTCATATGTGCTTGTTTGTGAGCATATTCATGTTCACTGCATCTATATTCTTCAATACAAAGTGCTCTAACAAACTCAGCATCTGCAAGTCTTTTTATTTGTTCTCTATCAAAATAAACACCACAAGAAATATATTCTGAACTTTTTATCTTATCAAGTGGAATTGGTTGCTTTGTGTCACCTGTAAAAAACACACCGCCAAGTCTTGCATAAAAATTTTGAGCAACAACATTGCTTCTGCTAACACCCAAACCACAAACATCTAAATGTGGAAAATATTTTGTTAAAAATACAAAAAATTGTTGCATTGTCATATATGCAAGATGTTGTCGTTCAACACCTGATATTGTTTTCAAGTGGTCAAATCTGAGCCTATTTTTATTATGTTCTTTATGAGCTCTAAGACTTGTAAGCACAAAATTTCCAAGTTTTGCATTGATGTGCAAATGATGAGTTTCTGGATCTTCTTCAAACTTTTTCACATTTTGCACATGAACTTCAATATCGTTGCTATATTTAAGTGAAACATATTTCACAAATGTTGTTGATGAACTAATATCAACATCAACATTTTCTTCAAAAAAGTTAACCATATCATCAAAAAATTCTTGAACTTCACCATCTGGAAGTGTATCAAGTTTTTTGTGCAAATAGATCATAAGTTGAGTCATACTTCTTTGAGCTGTAGCAGTATTTAACAACATTCTTGGAGGATCTTCAACAAGCCTAACAATTTCTTCTGTATTAAACATTGCATCTACAGCTTTTGTTATATCACCTTGGTAACCATATTTCAAAAACAATTCAAAAAAGTCATAGAACCATTGTTTATTTATATGATTTGGCACTTTTGCAAGTTTTCTATCAATAATCTTTTTTAAATATTGTTCCATAATTCTCCTTAATTCTCACCTTTTTCTGCTGATTTTCTTTTGTTTTTTATTGCTCTTATTATTGGTTTAATATAGCAAATTGAAACACAGAAAAGAATAAGTATTGCATAATGAATAATATAAACGAACCAGCCATTGTTTTCATTTAAAAAAGGAAGTCCGCTTTGTGGAGGTGATGCAACATACATAAAGTTGATATTGTCAACCCCATTAAACAAAATGCTGTTTACATAAATAGCCACAAAGAATAAAATTAGCAAAAATTTCAAGCAGTTAAAATAGTCATTAATTTCAAGTTTTCTTTCTTTGTTTAAAAGAATTCTAATTGCAAACACAACAAGTGCCGCATGATAAAGAAAATATTGAACAGTTATAACCGGGCTTGAAAGTGATGACGATGTTGGAATCAAAATTGCAGCAATTCCACCAAACAAACAACTTGGAATCATAAAACTCAAAATAAAATTCTTCAATTTTTCATTTGATGCAAAAACAACAATTGTTATAAAAATTATTTGAATTGAACATAAATGAAATGGCAAATCAGTTTTTGGCAAAACCCCACCATACTTTTCTTCATTTGCCATAATATAATAAAAAATCTTTACTATTTCAGAGATTATCCCAATAAAAAACAAGCCCTTACAAACAGTGTTAAATTTTAACTTTCTTGAAAAAATTGAGCCAACAACAATAATTGCCGCAACAATAATCATAATAATACAGTGTTTTAATCCAAACATAACATTTTTCCTTTGTGTGATTTTACAATTTAAATTTTAACAGGAATATTTTTGTTTAGCAAATATATTTATGATTTAAAAACAAAAAAATATAAAAAATTATTAAAAAAAGCCAGTTTACACTGGCAATATTATAATTTTGGAGCTGATACCTATGATTTACGGGATGACCTTTGATTTAAGTTATAGTTTTTATTTTATAACATTTTCTCATACCTTTTGCATGGCTTAGTATCTTTTGATTCCACTCATCTTCCACTAATTTAATACTAACACATCTTCAAATTTCCTTCAATAAACCTCGTAAATTATAGTAAAATTTTTTACACTTATTTTACACTTTTATATGAACATACAGATCCATTTTAAACTTATACTAAACAAAAAAGCAGTGAATCATTTCACTGCTTTTTGTTTTAATTATATCCATTCACTCTTGTATTAAATACATTCATTAAGTAATATTCTCTTTCCAAAATTTTATTTTCATCATAACTTAATGAATACCATTCAATAACTGTAAATGTAAAATTCTTTTTAAAATATTCTTCCCCCTTCTCTATATAAAGTTCAATTAATTTTTTATTCCCCCCTGTTTGATTATTTAAATAATCTTTCCACCTTTGAGCAAATCCATTTTTACCAGTAGCAGACCCTATATACAATTTTCCATTACTCGTATCTGTTAAACAATAAATACCTTGCATTTGACTCATCGCTTCTTTCCATGATTTTCTAGATTTTCCATCTAATATATTCATCAAGACATCATAACTTACATTTATCTTATCAAAACCTTGAAAATCTTCTCCATCATAAGGTTTAGGCAATATTTCAAAAACCTCACATTCATTTAAATAAGTATTTAAATTAAAAGTATAAGTTGAAAAAGTATTTCCTTTTTTAAATTTAACAATAAGTCTTCCATATAAAGATTTATATTTTTCTTTATAATCTTCAAATTCACAATGATTTGGAACATTAGGAATTTTTAAAATTTTCCCCACAGTTATAAGTAACCATTTATCATCATTCATTCTAAAAAAACCAACATTAATCTGACCTTCTCTAGTAAAATTTCTATTATTTTTTTCACAATCTCCATGGTGTGACCAATAACAATGCTTCTGTGTTTCTTTTGTATTATAATATTTCAAATAATACTCATCAATCATTCTTGGCCCATTCTTACCAGATGTCATATTTAATGTAATTTTTGCATTATTAATTTCATCATCTGTAAAATTTAAAATGTCATTAAGCATTATCTTTTGTTCCATTATTATTTATCTCCTCAATTCTCTTTTTTAATCGCTGCATTAATTCTATGCGATATTCATCATCAATCGTTGTTGTGTGTTTTTTCATTGTTATAAAAAAGTCTTTAAAATACACATTATCATTACCTTCAATATCATAATTTTTTAACTCTTCATCTGTTAAGCTACTAAATTCATTATAAATTGTAGAATAATTGATTATTTTATATTTATCTCCACATAAATATTCTTTTAGCATATCTTCATTTATTAAACTATAATTTGGCACAAAAATAAAACATGTTGGTTTTATGTTTTTATTGTTGGTTTCTAAATATTTTTGAGCCTTATCATAATAATCTGATAACTGTGAAATATACTTTTTTTCACTATTTTCATATTTTGCTTGAAATCCATTTTTTTCTAATATCTCATTTTTGTTATCTTTTTCTTTGTTATATTGATGCATTCCATTGATATGTGATTTTAATTTGTTTTCTATGATTATGTAATGACTACTATCTATTATTCTTAAATCCATCCTCTCTTTTTCTCGTTCTAAAATAAAATCATCACTAAAATCATTTACTCCTAATACCTTTTTTACAAAACATTTCAAAAATTTTGGATATTCACTAAATAAATAAAAAAACATATTGGAAAATACCACTTCATCATCCTGTTGTCTTATTGCCTTAAATATTGACTTGTTATTTTCTACTTTTTCTAATTCAAATTTTGGAGTACTTTCAGCATCATTCCAATATTTATTTTCTATGTCTTTTATTAGTTCATCTAATGTTACATATCCATCGTTATCATCTTCATAATAATAAGCCAACATACTTTGGTTATTTATTTTTTTATCTCCAACATAAATTACATCTTGTTTTTTGTTGCTATCTTTGTAAGTTAAATAAAAAGTCTTTTTAGGTAAACAAATTTTTTCAACTTGCATTGTAACAAAAATATCATTATCCTCTTTATTTTTCTTATGAATCTCTTGTATTGTTGCATCAGCATATTTAATTTTTTCTTCTTCTATACAATTCTTATTGTTTGTTGCTAATTTATATTTTTCAGCATCCTCTTTTGTCATTTGTTTACCTTTTAACTTGAATCCCTGAGTATAATACTGACCATTATCACCCAATTCTGCTTTTGCCAAAACTTCAACCATACAATCGCCAGCAGACCTTACAAATATAACACCCTTAATTTCATCCGCTTCAATATCTGGGTCAATAACTCCAGATGGTGTAATATAAACATAGAATTTGTCATTATCTGCTTTAAAAAAATTAATCATTTCATGTGGTAAATTTTCTCCAGACTTTCCATAACCACCCACAAATGCACCATTTAAAATAATTACATTTCTTTTTTTCTCCATTATATTTCATCCCTTACATAATTATTAAAATATTTATTTGATATTGTTATCACTTATCTATATCTCTTAGCCATTGTATCAATTGCCGCTTTAATTTTATCTCTTATAGGTTTTGGTGAAATAAGTTCAACATGTTCGCCGTATTGCAAACACCAATAAACAATCGCCTTTTCATTAGCTTTCACATCTGCAAAAAGTTCGCCATTTTTTTGATATATACTCACATTGCTTCCAAACCAATCTGCAAAAATGCTGACTGTGTATTCATCTAAAAGTTTAAGCGTTGCATTCACACTTTCAGCGGAAAACATATAAATGTTTTCATTTGCATATTTTGCAATATCTAAACCATTTTCAAAACCTTTAACTTGTGATATAGGCTTTGCGTTCGTTTCTAGAATTTTAATATCTTTAATTTGGTCTAGCTTATAGTTTGCAATATCATCAAAATAATCATAATTACAAACAAGATAGTATCTTCCTTGATTGTTAACTAAAAAATATGGATTCACAACATATCTTTTTTGCTGTTGTTTTTCTCTATTTTCTTTTGAAACATAAGGTCTGTTATAAGAAAATTCAACTTGTTTTTTTCTTTCAATTGCTTCATGCAAAATATCTATTGTGTAAAACAACTGTTTATTGTTTGTTCTAGAAATTTCTTCACTTTTGAAGATATAATTATACCTTTTTTGATTAAATTTGCTAGAAAATGCGGAAATTTTTTGCGCAAGCTTTTTTGCTTTATCGCTATTTATAGACTTGCTTGAAAACACAGCATCAACCAAAAATGCTATTTCACTTTCTTCAAATTCACGCTCGCCTAAATAGCAACCGCCACCCTCACACTTCACAATGTCATATCCTGCTTCAATAAGGTTATCAATGTTTGCACCAATAGATTTTCTTTCACATTCCATACCATACCCATTATACAGTTTTTTCAAAATTTCATTTTGTGTGAGTGGATGATTTTCATCTGAATACTCTTTCAAAATCTCCAAAATATAAATAATCGATAATTTCTTATTTCCTGAATATGCCATAACCAACCTCATAAATTTATTACAATTTAATCATAGCATTTAAAAAATTACTTGTCCATTTATTTGGACAAGTTTTAAACCTTAAAATCATCAAGTTCTTCTATGTAAGTCAAATTAACAGAAGTATCAAATAACTCTTTTATGAGCTTGGCAATTGTTTTTTGTTTAGACTCTTCATTATCTAAATTTGCAGCATATAATGGATACGCCTCATTTTCAGATAACAAATGAAGAATAATTACAATATCTTTGTTTACATATTCTTCATTTCCACCATTTAACAAATAACACATATTGATTAAGTCCATGGCTTTTTTTAAACACTTTAAAATCTTTTTATAATAATCAGGTTTATCTTTAACCCACTCATTTTGCCACTTATTCTCATGAACATAATCCCAAAGGTCATAGTTAATATCCATAAACTCTTCCATCCAATCATTAAGCTCTTTTTTGAAATCCACTTTTTCCATCTTTTTTATTAGATTGTAAAAATATTTATTCATTTTTTCATAAAACTTTTCTTCTTTTGCACCCATCTGTGAAATTCTAACTCTATCAATAAATTGTTCTATTCTTTTTTCCAATTTCTCCATACCTACCCCTCTAATTTTCAAACTCATTAACATAAAATTCTTGCATATCATCAAGTCTCAAACAACCAAGAGTTCCAGTTAAATAATTTCCTGTGTCAATTTGAATTTTATAATAATCTTTAGGATTATTTCCCACAGTGTTTTCTTTTTGATATTTTATTATCTTGCCCTTGTATCCATCGATATAAAAAGTTGGGGTATGCCCAAAAATTACACATTTTGTGTTTGGAGGTAAAAAGTTTTCATTTTTAAATCTTCTATCATAAACTAAATCTTCAATTGGCGCCTGTTCAAGTGGAATTGGATTTCCTTTAATGTCAAATGGAATTCCTGCGTGAACTAATATAAAATCATCTTCTTCGTGTGCATATGGCATATTCATAATATCATCAACATCTTGTAAGTTTAAATTTTCAACGCCTAAAAACTTTTTACATTCACTCAAAATAACTTCATCACTTGCGTCTTTAACAATTAAATCAGTAACCAATTTAATTAGTTCATATTCATGATTTCCAGCAAGAACCACAGCATTATCTCTAAGTTTTCCAAATAATAAATTTAAGAGTTTTTGAACATCCTTTCCTTTGTCGATAACATCTCCTAAAACGAACAAAGTGTCATCTTCTGAAAAGTTGATTTTCTTCAATAATTTTTCTAATAGTTCATAATTTCCATGAATATCTGAAACAACATATCTCATAATCTACCTCTCAATATTACAAGTCTTTTTAATCTCTTGAATATCACTCATCATTATAGTAGTTTTTTCTAAGAGCTTACCAGCAATCTTTTCTAAAAACTCTCGATTTTTAGCTAAAATCTCTTTTACTTCATTATAATAGTTGTTTATAAAAAATCCGATTTTATCAGAGCATCTATCAATAGTATTAACCGAATTTGGAATTGGAACATAAGAATCAAAACCAAAACCACAATAATCATCAATAAATCTAGCAGTAATTTTGAATGCCCTTTGCAAATCATTAGATGCTCCAACATCAATTTCACCATATTCAAGTTCTGTTGCAGCCTTTCCACCTAAAACAACCTTTACTCTATTTTTCATATATCTAATTGAATTGTAATAATCTTTTGTTTGATAATATGCTGTAATACCATTAACATCACCATCATAATTTGCTATAGATGCAAGTGTCACGCTCTCTGGTTCTAAAACCTCAGCAACCACAACATGTCCAGCCTCATGATATGCTGTCATTCTATTTTTCTCATTGCTATTTGAAAACAAAACCTCATCTTCTGCTTCTGGCGCATTATATAACACTCTCAAACAAGCTCTAACCATATCATTATGCTCTATTTGTTCTTTCCCCTCTGATGCAGCGTAAATTCCAGCTTCATTAACAATGGTTTCAAGGTCTGCACACGTTCTTGAATTTAAAAGTCTTGTTATTTCTTTTATGTCAATTTCTCCAACATTTTCTTTTTGACTTAAATAAAATTTTATAATATTTTCAGCATCTTTCCCTTCTGGTGGTCTAATCTCCAACTTTTTAGAAAACCTACCTGTTCTTTTCAGTGAATGAGGAAGTTTGTAAATATCATTTGCAGTTGCAACAACAAACACATCTGAATCTTTAACATTGTCAATTCCTGACTGAACTGCAACATATTCTTCTGTGTCTGTGTGCCTATCATCTTCATTTGCAAACTTATCCATATCATCAAGCAATATAATAGATGGTGCATGGGTTTTTGCCTCTTCAAAAGTTTTTGTAATTTCATCAACAAAATCACCGTTTGCTTTTGTTTTTCTGCATACAAAACACTTCCTCTTTGTGGCTTTAATAAAACAATCTGCCATTAAACTTTTTCCAACACCAGGTTCACCATAAATCAATAAACCCTGCGATGCTTTTACCCCAAATTTCTTATATTTTTCTGGATTCACCAAAATATCACATATTCTCTTTAACTCTTTTTTTACTGGTTCATATCCAATAATTTTATCAAACTCTTTCATTTATTTTCTCCTTAATCATTATCAAAAAAACGCAAATTTCTAATTTTTTCTTTTAAATAAATATCATCATAATCCCAATTACTTAAAGTTTTATATTTTAACTTCTCTGCAAAATATTGAAGTGTTATCACAACCAAAAGTCTAAAAACAATTTTGCCATCATTAAAAATACACTTTGTTTTATCTTTTACACTTTTAACCTTGCTCAAACTTGTCCCAAATATTTCATCTATTGATTTTATATATTTTTCGTCATAAACAAGATGTTCTCCAATTAACCTTTCTAGCCAATAATAGTCAACTCTTCCAGGGTCAAACTTATCATGTAAGATAAATGCAAAGATGTCATTTTTGTTTAATTCATTTAATTTATTTTTATCTCTAATTATTGGTGTAAAATATTTTACAGCTTCTTCAATAAATAGTTGTTTATTTAAAATATCTCTTACACCAAACTCTTTTGTCACAATATTTTTAATTGCTAAAATATCAATAAACTTCGCTGCTTTTGCATAACCAATATGCAATTTTCTTTGAACAGTTGCAGTTGAAATTTGGTCAAAATCTTTTATGTATTTTGAAAATATTTCTTCAACTTCTTGTTTAGCCTTTTCAAAATCTTCATCTTCTTCTTTTTGAAAATTATCTATCAGCCAACCAAAATCTTTTTTTAGCTCCAAAACTTCTTCATCTGTAACTTTAAGAATTTTATCAATATCAATATCTCTACTTTTTTCCATCACCAAACCCCTTAAACTTATTTAGTTTATCTCTCCAATACTCATCAAGAATTACATCTAAACCTTTCTCTACAAGATAAGACAAATATTTAATCGCTAAATGCACAGCAATTGCACCCCTCGCTCCATTGCCTAAAATAAAACGAATTTCTTCTTGCCTTTCTTCCAAAGTCTTTATATTGGAAATTTTAAAACCAGTTATCTTATCAAGCTCTTTTACAAATTCATCGTATTCAAGCAAATTCATAATCAAATTTCTAAAATAAAATCTATCAATTAACTTTTCTTCCACACCATATACATTAACAGCACGTAACTCGATTCTTCTTTTTTCCATAAAATTGCACTCCTTTTTCTTTTGTGCTTTTATTGTATCGCACACATTGTCCAAAAAAAAGGACATTATTTAAACTATTATAAATTCGTGCAAAGCGTTTACCTTATCAAACAAATTTGCTATAATAAATTTAAGCAAAGGAGAAAACTATGTTTTTTAGTAAATCAAAATACTGTGGTTTGTGGCAATGTCCAAAAATTGCATGGCTTAAAAAATTCAAACCAGAAGAATATGTTTTTGATGATGCTTTAAAAGGCAGAATGGAAAACGGAAATGTTGTTGGTGACCTCGCTATGAATCTTTTTGGTGATTTCACAGAAGTTACTTCGCACAAAGAAGATGGCTCACTTGACATTAGGTCTATGATTCAAAAAACAAAAGACTGTATTTCAAATGGAACAGAAAATATCTGTGAAGCATCATTTGAATATAATGGTTTATATTGTGCTGTAGATATTTTGAGAAAAGAAAAAAATGGCTATGCCATTTACGAAGTAAAAAGTTCTACTCATGAAGATAATTATGTTTACATCGTTGATGTATCTTATCAAAAATATGTGCTTGAACACTGTGGAATAAAAATTACAAAAACATATGTTGTTAATATTAATAGTGATTATGTTTTTGATGGAACACTCAATCTTAATGAACTATTTAAAATTACAGATATAACCGACTTTGTAATTCAAGAACAAACAAATGTTAAAGAACAAATCAAACTTGCTGAAGAAATGCTAAAACAAGAAACTGAACCCGCCATCGATATTTCAGCAAATTGTCATACTCCTTATAAATGTGGATTCTGGAAATATTGCTCAAAGCATCTCCCATCACCATCTATATTTGATTTATATAGAACTAACTTTTCTAAAAAACTTGAATGGTATAACAGAGGTATTCTTTCATTCAAAGACCTTGAAGCAACTGGTTGGTATCTTGGCAATATCCAAGATATGCAAATCAAATTCCAAAATCACAACTTTGAACCACATATAGACAAAGACGGCATTAAAAAGTTTTTAGATAAACTAAAATATCCTTTATATTTTTTAGATTTCGAAACCATGCAACCCGTCATCCCTGAATATGTTGGAACAAGACCTTATCAGCAAATACCTTTCCAATATTCCCTTCATATTATTGAATATGAAGGCGGACCTTTAATTCATAAAGAATTTCTAGCCGAAAGTGGCAAAGACCCAAGACGTGCTATAGCTGAAAGTTTATGCAACGATATTCCCGTTGGTTCTTGTGTTCTCGCATATAATATGGGCTTTGAAAAAGGTAGAATCCATGAACTTGCAGACACATTTCCTGACCTATACACAAAACTCCGTGGCATAACCTTGCATATGGAAGATTTAATCGAACCATTTAGAACTGGCTGTTATTACAGAAAAGAAATTGGTGGCTCTCTTTCAATCAAAAGTGTTTTGCCTGCAATGTTTCCAAATGACCCAGAACTTGACTATCACAATCTTGAAGGTGTTCACAATGGTGGCGAAGCTATGGCGCTATTTCCAAAGATTAAAGACCTACCTAAAAAAGAGCAAAAACAAGCCCGTCAAAACCTTTTAAAGTATTGTGAACTTGATACTCTCGCAATGGTTAAAATCTGGCAAAAACTAACTGAATTATCTAAATAAATTTAAATTCTACACAAAAAAAAGAGCTAATAATTAGCTCTTTTTTATTGTCTATTTTCATTATCCCATTGCAAACATTCTTTTAAATAATATCCGTCTTTTTGTTCTTCAATTTCAGTCACTTCACCTGTTTCGTCATTTGTATAACTAACACTAAAATTATTACCTTTTGTTAAAATTTTATATTCTATTGACTCATTTTTATATTTTTTCCACAAAGCACAAACTAAATCAGCGAATAAGAACGCTGCACTTACAACAATTCTTTCTGGTGGACTATTTAACTTTACTTTTTTTATTAAATGAAATTCCTCATCTAATTCATAAGCCACATAAAAAGGAAACACTTCATCTATATCGTCTTGATTAGCCGCAACAACAAACATATCTCTCAATTCTTGACTATGTTCTTTTATAAATTCTAAAATTTCTTCTTGCGTTTTATTATTAAATTGTGCATGATGTTTAAAAAATGTCAAAAATGTATCAATCTTTGATAAAAAACCACCTCTACTATATTCATGTTTATATTTTTCAAACATACTTAATTCATAATCACTTTCAAAATTCTCAACATATTCTTTACTTTCTTCAACCATTTCCTCGGTATACTCAAACTCTACAGCACCAATGGTTTTTTTGTTTCCTTTTTTTGTTGCCATATTCATTCTCCTTTATAAAACCTGTTTTTTTCATTATATCAAAATTAATTTAAAATACAAAACAAAAATTAATTTTTACTAAATTCATAATATCATTTAGACAGTCCTAAAAAACGGACATTTAAAATTGTACAATAAGATTAAATAAATAATGTATCAAGGAGAAATTTTATGAACAAAGAAATTTTAATAACCATTAATGGAACAGATAACAAATCTATATCTATTCCTCTTGAAGAATTATCACACACTATTATTTTTGGTGACACAGGTTCAGGCAAATCAAACCTTCTTCACATGCTAATCACAAACTTAACTAAAACATATTCGTCTGACAAACTAAAACTCGCACTCATCGACCCAAAACATGTTGAATTTAATTCTTATAAATCTTTACCTCACTTATTTAACACTCTTGCAAGAACCCCTGAAGAATTAACTGCTATTTTAGATGATTGCCTCAATATCAACACAAAAACACCTATCATAATTTTTATTGATGAACTTGCAGAGCTTGTATTCAATAATGATGCATTATCAAAAATCATTTCAATTTTGAATAATGATACAAATTCTAATATCTATGTTATCATGGCAACACAAAGACCTGTTTCTATCCCAGATGAAATCATTAGTAAAACAAAAACTCAAATTTGCTTCCCTCTTAGCCAAAAAAAATTACCAAAGAGTTTTCCTACTGAATTCACAACAGCAGAGCACCTAAATCTCGGTGAAATGATTTTCACAAACTCAACCACAAAAATTCAAATGCAAACAGCATATATTAACCAAGCAACTATTGATAATATTATCAATAAGTGCAAAAACAAATTTAAACAGAAAACTTTATCTGTTTTAAAAATAAAAGATGGATTCGATAATGGAATTTATTACATTGACGGATATGAAGATGGGGTTTTCAATTGGGAGTTATTGAACCTAAATGATTCCTATGCAAAACAATCATCTAAACTAATTGAGCAAGCGCTAAATAAAAAATTCAATCTTGAAATCTTTCTTGTTGAGGTCGATGATAGATTTTATATATCTGACGGTTTTAAAAGACTTTACGCTTTTATTTCGTTTCTTAAAAATGAATATTGTTTAAGTGATGTAGATAGCAAATATGAAGGAAAATACTTTAAAGATTTAACTCCTAAATTTCAAGAAACTATCAAATCCACTCCTATTGATTTAATAATCACAAAATCTTAATATAATTTAAAAATTTTTTGACAAAAAAAAGAGCGAATTCAAATCGCTCTTTTTTAAAAATCATTTTTATTGTTCTTTTCCCACTCTTCCATTTCTTTATCCATTTGCGTATTTAGATAGAACAATGTTTCCATCTCTTCTTCCTCGGTCATCGGCTCATTTTTGTGCAGTTATCATGAACCTTCATTCCCCTTAACATTTCAATTAAATTTCCCAAAAATCCCATAGCAACCTCAAATTAAATGTATTAATGATAAACCAACACTATAGTTATAGTTTAGTGTTTTTTCATTTGACTCGTCAAGCATATAAAACCAAAAATAATCAGTGATGTTTCAAAAGAAAAAACAGTTGAAAAAACTGAAGAAATCAATAAAAACTAATAAATAAAAACAAAAACATCTGCGCATTAAGCCAGATGTTTTTTTTGTTTACAAGATGCTTTATTTTTAGAAAATAAAAGCATGTTTTAATTCAACATGCTTTTATAATATTTGGAGCTCGGGATGGGGTTCGAACCCACGAACCTGCTGTTTACGGGACAGCTGCTCTACCAACTGAGCTACCTGAGCATATATTAGTGCCTAAAATTTAAGCACTAAATTTATTGAATTTTTACACTTTTTTTACACTTTATAAATTTTCAAAATTATAAAATTTATAAACATTGATATTTTCAGCATTTACAAGGATGAAAGAAACCTTGACCTTCCAATTACGGGATCATTGCTCTTCCAGCTGAGCTATATCAGCATAAAAGGCATAATAATTTATGCCTTTTTGTTTTTTCTTTTCTTTTTATTAACAATTTCATCAAGTTCAATTCTAAGAGCCGCCATTTTTTCGGTATAAACTTGCAAATTTTCTTCAATTTCTTCTTTTGTTAATCTTTTTGGATTTTCACCTTTTATTTCGATTGGTTCACCAACAATGATATAGTTTTTTCTAAACACTTTTGGCTTTTTATAAATGAGCATTGGCAAAATTTCAGCAGAGCCTTTTGAAGCAAAAACAATCATACCATCTTTTGCTTCTTGCATATCACCTTCACCAGCCTTGTTTCTGGTTCCTTCTGGATAAATGAAAATTTGCTCATTTTTGTTTAATGCTGTTAAAATTTCTTTAAATGTGCTTGGAGCAACAGATTTTCTATCAACTGCAATAACCCCAAGATGTCTCATAATCCAAGCAGTAAACTTTGTTTTAAACAATTCTTTTTTGCCAAGAAATCTAAATTTTTTCAAAAATCTAGAAATGTAAACCAAAGAATCTGCATTTGAAAAGTGATTACTTGCAATAACATATTTTTTCTTCTTATTAAATCTTTCTTTATGAATCACTTTTGTTGGATATAAAATCAAAAGCGGAATATAAAGAATCGCAAGAGCAATAACAAAAAACATAAAAACTCCTTAATTAAAAATCACTAGCACAGGTCACCGCGGTTGAAAATGCAAGTTGCAAATTAAAACCACCAGTAACGGCATCAATATCAAGAACTTCACCAACAAAATATAAATTTGAAACAAGTTTACTCTTCATATATTTTGGATTGATTTCTTTTAAATTAACACCACCAGCAGTAACAACTGCTTGATTAAAATCTTCTAATGACTTTGGCTTAAATTCATAATTTTTCAAAAGCATAACAAGTTCTTTTCTTTTTTCTCTTCCAAGTTGGTTTGCTTTCATTGTTAAATCAACCCCAAGTCTATTTGCAAATAATCCGGTAAGTGATTTTGGAAGCAACCCATCCAAAAGCGACGAAACTTGCTTTGCTTTTAAATCTAAAATATCTCTATCAATTCTGAGCGAAAGAGATTCAACTGAAAGTGCTGGTTTAAAATCAATATAAAGTTTGAGTTTTGAAAAATCTTGTCTGTTTATATAGCTTGATGCAGAAAGCACAATCGGACCAGATATGCCATTTGCAGTGAAAAGCATTTCACCTATATCAGACTTAAAGATAACTTTGTCATCAAGTTTTGCAGAAAGCAAAACATTTTTTAAACTTAAACCTTCAACTTTTTTGCATTCATCTGTGTCAAGTCTAATTGCACAAAGTGCAGGAACTGGCTCTATAATTGTATGCATAGCAGTTTTTGCAAATTCATATCCATCACCAGTTGAACCAGTTGAAGGATAGCTAATTCCACCAGTTGCAACAACAACTCTGTCAAACTCATAAGATTTTCCATCAACAACAACTGCTGAAACAAGTGAATCTTTGATTTCAATCTTTTCAACTGCAGAATTTAAACAAACTTTAACACCTGCCCATTTCATTGCAGTTTCTAAACCTTTGATAATGTCGTTAGATTTATCACTAACAGGAAAAACTCTATTTCCTCTTTCAATTTTCAAAGGAATTCCAACTTCTTCAAAAAATGCCATGGTGTCATCGGAATTAAATCTTGTTATTGCACCCATAACAAACTTTTTTCCGTTTACAACATTTTGCAAAAATTCATTTCCAACTGTTGCATTTGTAACATTGCATCTGCCTTTTCCAGTTATATAAATTTTCTTTCCTAATTTTTCATTTTTTTCAAAAAGTGTAACTTCGTGACCTTTTCTTGCAATCATTGTTGCAGCCATCATTCCAGAAGCTCCACCACCAATAACACAAACTTTCATCATTCACCTATAAAGATTTTAAATAAAAAATTTCATTTGGTCTAAGCAATCTGCAAGTGCCTCTTGTAAGTCCTCCAAGCTTGATTGTTCCTATTGAAATTCTTTTTAAGAAAATAACATTGTAACCAAACGAATCAAAAATCTTTCTGATTTCTCTATTTTTGCCTTCAGTGATAGAAACCTCAAGTTTTGTTTTTCTTTCTTTAATTTCTTGAATCTTCACTCTGCACTCTTTAAATTTTGTGCCATCAACCAAAACAACACCCTTTTGCATTTCTTTGGCAGCTTTTTCGGTTACTTCACCTTCAACTTTAACAGAATAAGTTTTAACAACTTCTCTTGCTGGTCGCATAATGTTTTGAGCAACATTTCCATCATTGGTAAACAAAAGCAAACCCTCAGAGTTATAGTCAAGTCTTCCAACAGGCATCAAGTGTTTAAACTCATCTGGCAAAAGTTCCATAACTGTTTTTCTGTTTCTATCATCAGACACAGTTGTAAGATATCCCTTTGGCTTGTGCATCATTAAGTAAGTAAATTTTTCTGGTGGCTTAACAACCTTTCCATCAACTTTTACTTCAGCCTTTTCTGGCACATCAAACGAAAGACTTGTTTCAACCCTTCCGTCGATTTCAACTCTTCCACTTGTTACATATTCTTCACATTTTCTTCTTGATGCAAGACCAGAACTTGCAAGATATTTGTTAATTCTCATTTTTTTTGCCTCTTTTATTTTACATATTATTACATAATATATAGTATAAATTTTTATCAAAAAAATCAAGTTATTTTTTATTTCGAATAAATTGTTGTTCTTGAATTATTTATCTCGCTTAAAATTTATCAATAAAAAATCGCAAATTTAATTAAAAATTTGCGAAATTTTGCATATTTTTGTTAATTTTTGCAATTGTCCTCTTCTTTTTTATCAAAAAACTTTGAAACATATTTTGCAACTTCTGGTGCTATTTCTATTAGTTTTTCAACTGCAGATTTTGCATCAATTTTAATAACTTCAACTTTTTTATCATTTATAATCAAAAATCCAATCGGTTGAATATTCATACCAGAACCTAATCCACCAGCATAAGGATAATCACCATCTTTTTTTATTTCTCTAAGTTCTGAATAATATTCTCCACCACCAGAAACAAAACCCATTGTTACTTTTGTGAGTGGAATGATTGTTATATTTGAACCTGCTTCAATTGGTTTTCCAATAACAACATCAACATCAATTAGTGACTTAATGTTATTAACTGCTCCATAAACAATTTCTTGAATTCTATTATTATCTTTAACATCTTTCATAAAAAATTACTCCTTATTTTTTGCTAACTTATTTGCTTTTAATATTGATTTTAAAATTGAAAATAAACTTATGCTAATAACCACATCAATAGTTAATTCAAGATTATCATCATCAAATGTTGTTTCAACAGATTCATATAACTTTGCAAATTCATATTTTTCAAATAAGTATGAATAAACCCCTTTAACCACTGAGTCAACAAAACCAGAAATCATTGCTGATGAATATGAATCACTTTTGAGTCCACCAACAAAATATGTTTCAACCTTTTTAACATCAAGCCTATTCAAAACCTGACCAACTAACTCTTTTGCAAATGGCTTTTTAAATTTTGTAGTAAAAAAGTTTTCTGAATTTTCAATCACAAAACCATCATTTGAATCCATAAACATTCTTCCAGTTAATAGTTTAATTTTCATAACTTTAAAACTATAAAATCCCTTCTCTCCAAAAAAGTTTATATGTGTCATTATTCTAGTTTTAAACGGAAAAGCCATTGCCATAATAATTAAAACAACAATAAAAAAAACTATAAGCAATTCTTTCATACTTATAGTTTGTGATTAGTTTTTATTTTTATTTATTATTATAAATCTTCATGTGGTTTTTCTGTTTCAACTTTTGAAATTTCATCAAGTTTTTTATCATACTCACTTTCTGAAATAACCGGCTCAAATCTATTAAACAAGCTATCTGAATAATTTTCTTTGATTTTTTGAATCTTCTCTAAAAGTTCATTATAATCTGGAAGTTCATCAAGATTTGAAATGCTGAATCTTTTTAAAAATTCATCTGTTGTTCCAAAAAGAGCTGGCTTTCCAACAGTTTCTTTGTGTCCAACAATTTGAATAAGTTTGTGTTCAAGCAAAATGTTAATTGCATAGTCAGAGTTAACACCCCTAACTTCTTCAATTTCCATTCTTGTAACTGGTTGCTTATAAGCAATAATTCCAATAGTTTCAAGTGTTGCCTTTGTTAAATTTCTTTGTCTAATAGGATTTAATATTGCTGTAACATAATCAACATTATCAGAATTTGAAGCAAATTGCAATTTGTTATTAAAATATAATAATTTTATACCACTTTTTTCATCATATTTTTTTTGCAAATTGGCAACAGCCTTTTCAACATCTTTTGGCTTTATTTCAAATTTATAGCAAAGGTCAGAAATTAAAACAGGCTCACCCGCAACAAATACAATGCTTTCAATAATACTTTCTAAATTCTCCATTATTTTTCTCCATCAAATTCATTTGAAACTGTTTCTTCAGTAAGTCTTGACTCAACATCGTCATTTCTAACAATATCAATATCATCAAATAAACTATTTTGTTTTACTGTTAAATATTGTCTTTTCAAAAGTTCTAAGAGTGCCAAAAATGTATTAATAACTTCACTTCTTGAAAAACCCTCTTCAAACATTTCTGAAAATTTAAACTCTTTTTTTGTTAAAAGCACATCTTTGATTTGTGTGATTTTTTGAGCAACAGTAAATCTATCTTTAACAATTTTCTTTTCTTGAACAACTTCAGCCTTAATAGTCATTTTTTGCATCATATCAGTAAATGCTTTAACAAGTAAATCTAATGACAATTTTTCTGGCAATTCATATTTAAATTCACCAACTGAACTGTCTGGCTCTTTGAAAAATCTATTAACATCTTCAATTTTGGCAAGTTTTTCACTTTGCTCTTTGAAAATTTTATATTCTTCAATTTGCCTAAAAAGCCTTTCTTCCGGATCTTCTTCATCAACAACTTCATCTTCTCGTGGAAGAATATGTTTTGATTTTATTTCAAGAAGTGTCGCCGACATATCAATAAATTCACTTGCTTTTTCAACATCAACATCCTCTATCTCTTTCATCATTTCAAGATACTGTTCTGTGATGTCTGAAATAAAAATATCTCTAATATCAATTTTTGTAATTTTGATTAAGTGAACAAGCAAATCAAGTGGACCTTCAAACTCTTTAAGTTTAAATTTATAATCAGCCTCTTCGGTTTCTTCCAAAATTTCTAATGATTTTTTGTCTAATTTTGACATATCAATAATAGGCTCCACTGTTTGTTGAGCCACATTATTTTCATTAGATAAAATTTCCTTTTCTTCTGTTATATTTTCCATATTAAAATCCTAAAATCCACATATAAAGTCTAGAAAGCCATTCAATTATAAACTCACCAGTAATTGAATAGTAAAAATAATATATACCAGTAATTGCAACAATTAAGAAAATAATCAATGAATATCTTCTCATAAAGTCTAAAAATTTATTATCATATTTGCAAACACTATCTAAAATTCTGAATCCATCAAGTGGATAAATTGGAAGCAAATTCATAAATGTCATCATAAAGTTAAGAGATACAGAAATAAGCAAAAATTCTTGCAATAAAATTCCATAAAAAGGAATCTCATAAACTGATGGACAAACTCGATAAATCAAATAATAGATAAAAAGAAAAACTGCACCAAGAACAAAGTTAACTGCAACACCTGCAATTGCAACCATAAACTTGCTTAACTTTCCTCTTTTATAATTTCTTTCATCAACAGGAACTGGTTTTGCCCAACCAAATCTGAATAAAAATAAGAATAAAAAACCCTTCCAATCAAAGTGTCTATGAAAAGCAAGGGTGTATCTTCTGTATGCAACAGCGGTATAATCACCCTCTCTTTTAGCCGCAGCTGCATGAGCAAACTCATGAAACGGCATTGCTACAAAAAGAGCCATTACGGTTGCAAGTATATATGCAAATGAATATAAAAAGTTATAGTCAACTTGATAACCTGGAAAAAGCATATTTTTCACCTCTAACCAATTATAACAAAGTCCGGTTGCCGTGTCAATTTTTAAAATTAACATAAATCAAAATAAAAGCCGACTTTTTGTCGGCCTTTACTCTACCAAAATTTAATAAGTTTGTTAAATCTTTCTTTTAAACCAATTTCTAAAACTTCATCTTTAACAATTATATCTGTTTCAAAAACAACCATATTGTTTTCATCAAATACAAACAGTTTTCCAACCACAGAGTTTGCTTTTATGGGAGCCACAATTTCATCTAACTTAAAATCCATAGTATATTTTTTATTTTTTGTTTTTTCAGTTAAAATTGAAACCGTTTCTTTAGGAAAAACTTCAACCTGTTTTTCACTTTTTTTAACAGCAGAAATTGTAAGTGGCACATCTTTGTTTGCCATTAAAACAGTATCATAGTTTGCAAAAGCAAAGTTAAACAATTTTGTCATTTCAGCAAATCTTGTTTTGCTATCATTAACACCAATCACAACTGCAATAACTCTCATATTTCCTCTTGCAGCAGATGCGGTTAAACAAAATCTTGCTGAGTTTGTAAAGCCAGTTTTTCCACCTTCAATACCTTCATAAGATTTTATAAGTTTATTGGTATTAACAAGACCAGTTTTTCTTCCGCTTGGATGCACAAAATCATCCATCCAAACTTTTGAATATCTTTTATAAAGTTCATGATTACAAATCGATTTATAAATTTGTGAAATATCAAAAGCTGATGAATAATGATTATCAATTGGAAGACCAGTTGAATTGCTAAAATGAGTATTAGAAAGCCCCAAACTTGCAACCATTTTATTCATTTTTTCAACAAACAATTCTTCACTTCCTGCAATATGCTCAGAAAGTGCAACCGAACTGTCATTAGCAGATGCAATAATCACAGACTTAATTAATTCACAAACTTTATACTTTGAACTTGCATCTAAAAATGCAGATGACCCACCAGTTGCCGCCGCTGTTTTTGAAACTTGAACCATATCATTTTCTTTCACAATACCTTTATCAATTGAATCAAAAACAACTGCAAGTGTTGCAAGTTTTGTCATTGATGCTATTGGAAGCCTTTCATTTGGTGACTTTTCATACAAAACTTTTCCTGAATTATAGTCAATCAAAATTGCTGACTTTGCGGTTATATTTAAACCATCATTATTTGACTTTGCCATCGCCAAATTTGAATTTGTTAACGATGGAAAAATTAATGAACATACTAATAAAATTGCTAAAACAAAAACTTTAATAGGCTTTTTCATATAAATCTCCTTATATGCCTATTATTTGCAAAATTTTGTCAGATTATGCGATATTTTGCCATTATTTTATTAAAATATGATAAAAATTGCAGATTTTAAAATTTGTGGAACAATAACAGAAACAAAAAAAGACAATAAGATGACAAATAAAACAGACATTATTGTTCCCATTAAAAATCCATTATCTTTTATATTATATAAAAAGTTTTTTTGCCCTTTTGCAACTTTTGATCGATAAAAACATATTGCAGAAAAATATATCAAAATAGCAATGTATATAATATTGATTGGCAAAATTAAAAATAAACTATTAAGCACACCAGAAATGCCATAAGTTGAAACAACTGCAAAAATTGTAAGTGTTAAAACCATACCCTGATATGCTATAACAAAAAAGCTAAAATAACTAAAATAGTAATTTAAGTGTAAAATAAAAATAATAATCATTGGAGACAAAAGCGATAATAACTTTTTCCAAAATACTTTGCCACCAACATACTCACCATTAATCACTTGATATAAAATTTTATTTTCTTTGGTGAGAAGTTTTAAATAACCATCATCTGAATTTGCAACAAAAATTGCTAAAATTATGCCAATAAAAAACAATACCAAAAACCATATTAAAATTTTTGAGTATTGTTTTAAATAATCTTTTATATCATATTTAGAAAGTTTTAATTTCACATTATAGTTTATGCAAAATAAAATCTTCATTAAACTATTTTATAAATTTATTTTTTAATTCATGAAACTTAACAGATGATATAAGTTCTGTGAGTTTTATTAATATCTCTTTGTTATGTGGGTTTAAAAGAGAGTCTTTTAAATATTCTCCAACAACATTATCTTCTGATTTTGAAACATAATACATAGCTGGTTCTAAACTAAGCCTCATTGCCCTTTCAATTGCCGCAGCAGTCTTGTTATATTTTTTTGCTATTGCTGGATAAATATCTTTGCAAATGCTTATATCGTTTTTATCACTAATAAGCATAATAAATATTGCATCTTTCCAATATTTATATCCACAATTTTTCGAAGCAACACCAACTAGCGGCAACAAAATATCTGCATCTTCACTAACAAAATAAAACAAATCTTCAATTGAAACTTTGCTTTTGTTTATCTCATTATTGTTTTTGATATAAAAATCTCTATAACTTAAATTTAAATTCAAATAATCTCTTACATTGTTCATACTCAAATTATACAATTAAAAATTTAAAAAATCAAATACTTTTGAACACTTTTGAATATTAATTTTAAATTATGGTCAAATCTAAAAATCAATCATATAATCTGCAAAAACACCATATCCCTTGGTTGGATCTGATACAAACACATGAGTAACAGCACCAACAAGTTTTCCATTTTGAATTATAGGACTTCCGCTCATACCCTGAACAATTCCACCCGTTTTTTCCAACAATACGGGATCGGTGACTTTTATTATCATATTTCTTGCCGACATATCCGATGACGGATAAATCTTTATAATTTCAATATCATAATATTGCGGTCCTCCGTCATCAATTGTTGTTATCATTTTTGCCGCACCAAGTTCAACTTCACTTTCAAGGGCAATGGGTATTGTGTCCTTTTCCGCAGGTTTATTCAGAGTTCCGTAAACACCCATTTCGTGGTTGACACTCAGTGAACCGATAACCGTATCGGAAAACAC
>JAZRNH010000062.1:0-14946 GCA_045648025.1 Clostridia bacterium | reverse complement strand
GCAACAAGGATTTAACAACTGTTAAGTCTTATGATGAAAAAACTCACAAACTCACATATGTTTGCAAAGATTGTGGAAATGAAGAAACAATTGATATTTTGAAATACTTCAAAGTTAAACTTGCTTGGAAGATTGACTGGCCAATGCGTTGGAAAGAAGAAGGTGTTGACTTTGAACCAGGTGGTATTGACCACTCAACACCAGGCGGAAGCTATGATGTATCTTCAAGAATTTCAAGAGAAATTTTTGGATTTGAACCTCCAATCTTCCAAGGTTATGGTTGGCTTGGTTTTGCAGGTGTTTCAAGTATGCACTCATCAAGTGGTGTTAACATTACTCCTGCAGGTGTTTTAAATTTCTACACACCAGAAATTGTTCGTTGGCTTTTTGCTAAATATGAACCAGAAGATGCTTATAATTTCTATTTTGACGACACAATTATTAGACATTATTCTGAGTTTGATAAAGGTTTAAAAGCTTACCTTGAAGGCACTGCTGATGAATTTACCAAATCACTTTTTGATATTTGTTTAATTGAAGGAAAGGAATATCAAAATGAAACTTCATTTAACACAATTTCAAGTTTGGCTCCAATTGTTAACTTTAACCATGATAGTTTGGTTAAAGCAATTTTAAAACTTGATTTAGAATGGACTCCAAGAGCTGATGAAAGATTTGAAAAGGCAGCTTACTTTATTAATACATATCAACCAGAAAAACTCTTTAAGCTTTTGGAAAGCAAAAATGAAGCATTTATTGCTGATATGACTGAAATTGACAAAGAAGTAGTTAGAAAACTTTATAACTATTTAGTAGAACAAGAAGAAGTTAAAGATAAAGAAGTTCAACAATTTATCTATGATACAGTTAATAATCCAAATCTTACAAAGAAAGAAAATATGGCTATTCAACAAAAATATTTCAAAATTTTCTATAATCTTTTATTTGGAACAGATGCTGGTCCTAGACTCTATTTATTCTTTGCAGCTTCTGACAAAAACACATATATTGAACTTTTAAATGTTTAATTTACAAAAAAAATTAAGTCCTTGAAACTTTTCAAGGGCTTTTTTATTTACATTTTTAAGATTAACTATATAATTATGGTTGTGGAGGTTGTTTATTATGGCAAAATTTATGGTTGCATCAGATTTGCACGGATCACTTATTTCACTTAACAGAGTGATGGATTTGTTTTATGAACATAAAGCAGATAAACTTATTTTGCTAGGTGATATTTTTGGATCAGATGCTGAAGAAATGGTGTCAATTTTAAATAACATTGCAAATAGGGTTACAATTGTTAAAGGAAACAATGATTGGTGGTTTGAATCTGAATCTGCAAAGTTTAGAATTTTTGAAACCACTTATGAAAATATTAATGGCAAGTTGGCTTTTCTTTCACATGGTCACAGACTCAACGATATGTATTTAGAAGGATATCATGCAAAGATTGTTATGATTGGTCATGTGCATAGACCGATTCTTCAAATGCAAAAGGATATTGTGTTTATGTGTCCGGGTTCTATGGCAAAACCTAGAATGGGAAGTGAGAAATGTTATGCTATTATTGATGAAAAAACTATCAAAATTTTAACTGATGATGGCGAAATTTATGACGAAATGTCTTATTAAAATCAAAAAAAATACCAATAAAATCAAAATAAAATAAGAAAAAATTAAAATTTAAAATTTTTTTATCATAACTATTTACAAATTAATTTTTTTTGGTTATAATTAATTTATAAAGATATAAGTAATTTTTATATTAAACATAAACATTTCTTATAAAAAGGGGAAGGTGGCTATGGCTCGTAAAGTTTATACAGTTGAAATTGATAATATTAAACTTGAAGATTCTATTGCTTCAAAACAATCTGGAGTTTCTGCAAGAGATTCTGAAAAAGAAGTTGAAAATTTTGGCATTGTTGAAATTAACAATAAATCTGCAAAGTCAAGAGTTAAAAATACAAAAGATGCAGGTTTTCAAAAAACAGTAGTTTCTGCTGAAAAAAAATCTGTTAAACAAAATTTAGCTCAAATTGATGATTATTTTGATTTTAGTTTTAGAAAGGAAGAGTCTGTGGTGTTAAAGTCTGCTGCAACAAAAAAAGTTTGTGGTGCAAAGGCAAAATCTGTTAAAACAAAAGAGATCATTGATTCTGTTAGAGAATGTGAAGTTTATTCTCTTAATGATGAAGCTAGACGAATTGTTAGTGTGGCAAGAGAAGGCTCATTGTTTGGTTAATAAAAAGCATATCGTTTGATATGCTTTTTTTATTGGTTTATAAAAAAACACCTTGTTTTTCAAGGTGTTTTTGTTTTAATCTTTGTTTTTTGCAAAAATCATTGCATAACTTAAAAATCTTAAGAAATATAAAACTGATGTGATAAGTGCTGCAACATATGTTTGAATTGCTGCTTTAAGAACAACTTTTGCTGAATCGAGTTCGCCACCAGTGAGAGTGCCAGTTTCTCTGAGCATTTGAGTTGCTCTCTTTGAAGCATCGTGTTCAAGTGGTAGGGTAACTAAATAAAACAACATACTTGCTCCATACATAATAACGGCTGCCCAGCAAAGATAATAACCAATTGATTCAATATAAAGCATAAAACTTAAAATTGAACCAGCTAAAATAAGTGGAATGTATAACTTTGACATAAAGTTTACAATTGGAACAAGAAAAATTCTGAGTCTGAATAAGAATGTTTTTTTAGCATCCTGAACCGCATGACCAACTTCGTGTGCACAAACACCAAGAGCTGCAATTGAAGATGAATTGTAGGTTGCATCTGAAAGTTTTACCACTTTATGCACTGGGTCATAACAGTCAGTTAGTCTTCCGTTAATTCTAACAACTTCAACATTTGTGATTCCTTGTGATTCTAATAGTTTCTTTGTAATTTCACTTGCGGTGATTCCGCTGTGAGCTATTGATTTTGAATATTTTTCAAAAGCATTGTTTGCTGCAATTTGGCTGACTCCACCATAAATAAAAGCTGGAAGAATCAAGATAGCTGCAATAATATAAACAAGTGACCAATCCATAATAATCTCCTATAAAATTAGTTTAATTAATTATATGTTAAATGTCAAATTTATTATTAGTTATAATTTTTTATTAGTTTGTTGAATTCCGTTGAATAATATTGTAAAATTAAAGTGGAGTAGATTATGAAAATAAATTATATTCTTTCAGATACCACAAAGTCAGCAACAACCGCTGCAATTATGTCTGTGGTGAAAAAAGCAGAGCAAAATCCTTTTCAAGACTATGTAGTGATTGTTCCAGAAACAAAATCAATTATTATTGAAAAAGAAGTTTTAGACAGAGTTAAAACCGCTGCAACAACAAATGTGTTTATTTATAGTTTTGTTAGGTTTATCAATAGATTAAACTTTGTTTCTGCTGACAAAATTGTTTCTAAACAGGTTTGTATATTGCTGCTTAGAAAGATAATTTATGACAACATTAAAAGGCTTAATTGCTACAAAAAAACCGCCAAAACAATTGGTTTTGCTGAAAAAATGTATGAAACAATTTCACAGTTTAAGTCTAGCAATGTTTCGGTTGAAGATTTAAAACTTTCTCTTGAAACAAAATCTGAATCACTTAAAGCAAAACTTGAAGATATTATTTTGCTTTATGAAGAATATGAAAAAGCTCTTGGTGAAGATAAATATGATGAGCTTGATAAACTTAACTTGATTTCTAAGTTTGCAAAATCTAGTGATTTTATTAAATCTGCTGAAATTTTTGTTATTGGGTTTGATAATATCACTTATGAAATGGTTTCAGTCTTAAAAGATCTTGCTGTAAATGCAAAAGAATTGACAGTTTCATCAGTTTATTTTAATGAAAAGAGAGAAGATAAACATATTCAATCAAATGAGCTTTACTCAAAGTTTCAAAGAGTTGCGGATGAACTTAAATATCCATATAATCCTATCTTTTTTAAATCAAAAAATCAGGGTGATTTTTATGCAATTCAAAACTATTTGTTTGCAAACAAACAATATAAAGTAAAATCGCAAGGAGCGGTTCAAGTTTTTGAATCTAAATCAAAAAGACAAGAAATTGAATTTGTTGCAAATCAAATAATTAAAGAAATTCAAAACGGTAAAAGATATAAAGATATTGGTGTTTTTGTTTGCGACCTTGAAAATAATTCTGAACTTATTAAAGAAATTTTTGATGATTATGGAATTTCTTATTTTATTAACACTTCTTATGATATTTCAAACCATTTCTTCATTAAATTTATTATGTCTGCATTAGAATTTGTTTTACATAATGCGGCAGCTGATAAGGTTTTGTCATTTATATCAAATCCTTTGTGGGCGGCAAGTGACTTTTCAATAATGCATAGATATCTAAGAGAAACAGGTGCTTCTTATGAATCTGTGTTTGAATATATTCAAAAGAAAGATTATTCAAAAGAGTTTGAAAAACAAGTTAAATCAATACTTACAAGACTGAGTTTGTTTTATTTTGAATTTAAAAATAAAATTTTAGCGGCAAAAACAGTTGCTGACTATCTTGCTGCAATTAAATGGTTGATTGATTATTTTGCTGTTAAAGACAAGCTTGAAGAGATTGCAAAACAAGAAGAACAAGATGGTTATTTGGTTGAATCTTCAATCACTAATCAAGTGTTTGAAAAACAAGAAAAATTTATGGCTGCAGCTGAAAATTTTATGGGCAGTCTTGAACTTTCATTTGATGAGTTTATTCAAATTTATTTTACTGGTTTTTCAACAATAAAAATCAATGTTTCACCAGTTTCAATTGACACAGTTATTGTTCAATCAAATACTGATGGTTTTTATAATATCAAAACAATGTTTGTTGTTTCTGCTGAAGAGGGTAAATTTCCTTCAAAAATTGACGATAGTGGTATTATTTTGGATAGAGAAATTGAAGAGACTATTCAAAATATAAAAAAGCCGGTTGAACCAACAGTTAAAGAAATAAATAAAAGAGAAAATTACAGAATTTATGAAGCAATTTTAGAACCAACTGAAAAACTTTATTTAACTTATAGTTTATTTGCTCATGATGGAAAGGCAAATAGTCCTGCAAGGGTTATTTTGAGGCTTATTAACCTTTTTGGGGAAGAAATTTTAATTAAAAATTACGAACCTGTTAAATTTGTTAATTATAAGTTGTTGGCAAAAGATTTTGCTAAATCAGTTAATAAATTTTTGAGAAATGAACATATAGAGAAAAATGAAGCAGAAGAGAAGTTTAATCAACTTGAAAATAAGTTTGGTGAGAATTTTGCTAGGTTTTTGCAGGAGTTTTCTCAAGGCGAAGAAGATTTTATTATTAAAAATGCAGAAGGACTTTACTTTTTTGGAAATAAAACAAGTGTTTCGCAACTTGAAAAATATTTTGCTTGTCCTTATTTATTCTTTACAAAGTATGGTCTTAGACTCAAAGAAAACAAGTCTGCAAACATTTCAAGTTTAGATGTGGGAACAATTATTCATCGCATTGTTGAGTTGTTTGTTGTTGAAATTGACGAACTTAAAGAAAAAACTGAAAAAGAACTTTTTGATACAGTTGAATTGTTGATGAAACAGGCTGTTGAAGAAAGTGAAGTGTCTTTAACCAAAAACAAATCAATTTTAAACTTGATTCTTATTGAGGCTAAAAGACTTTGCAAACATATTTTCAATGAACAAATCAATTCTGGTTTCAAACACAAAAAATCAGAATGGAAATTTGATGGTGAGTCGGCAATAAAACTTACACTTTCAAATGGAAATATAATTTCACTTGAAGGAACAATTGACCGAATTGATGAGTTTAACAATTATATAAGAATTATTGACTATAAAACAGGTAGTGTTGATAGTGAATATTCTGCAATTTATTATGGAACAAAAATTCAGTTGATTTCATACCTTTCTGCGGCAACCAAATATGGTGACAAAAAGGTTGCAGGTGTGTTTTATCTTCCAATTCATAGTGATTATGCAGATGATGATAAAATGCTTAAAAATATGTATAAAATGCAAGGATTTTTGCTTGATGATATTGAAGTTGTAAAGCATATGGATTACACACTTTCACTTGAATCTGATGACAAAAAAAGCAGTGCGGTTGTGCCAATTAAAGTAAAATCTAACGGCAGTGGTGGATTTGATTTTTCAGGTGTTCATTCTAAAAATATGACCGCAGAAGAATTTGAATCTGTTAAAGAATATACAGAAGAACTTTGCAAAACAGCGGTTGAAGAAATTCTATCTGGTTACATTGAACCAGCGGCAATTGCAAGTTCGTTTAACGATATAAATTCAAGATGCAAATATTGTTTGTTTGCTGGTTTTTGTGCAGCAGAAAAATCAAAATATAATCTTGGAAGAATTTGTGCAAATAAGGTTAATTCTTCAAGTTTTTCAAAAGAAGAGGAGGTTGATGACTAATGGCAAATAAAGAATTTAGTTGGACAAAAGAACAAGAAGCAGCCATCACCAGAAGAAATAAGAGTTTGCTTGTTTCTGCCTCTGCTGGTTCTGGAAAAACAACTGTTATGATTGAAAGAATTGTTGAACTTATGCTTGGAAAAGGTGAAAACACAAATAAGACACCGATTACTAACTTTTTGATAGTGACTTTCACAAAAGCTAGTGCTGTTGATATGAAGAAAAAACTTATTGATAAGCTTTTAGAACTTGATGCTGACGACTATATATTAGACCAAATTGAATCGGTGTCAGTTGCGGATATTTCAGACCTTCATAGTTTTTATTCGAAATTAATTTCAACATATTTTTATGAAGTTGAGCTTGACCCATCATATAAAATTGTTGATGGTGATGAAGCTAACAATTTAAAAGAAAAGGCAATTTCTAAGCTTTTTGAAGAAAAAGAAAAACAAGGTGATGTTGAATATTTTAAACTTTTTGATATCTTTCAAGTTAAAAGAAAAAATGACAAACTTAAAGAGGCAATTTTTAAGTTAAATGACTTTTTAAATTCAATAAACGACGGAGAAAAGTGGTTTGTTGAAAAACTTGAAGAGTGTTATAACTCAGATTTAAAAACCAACATATGTGCAAATAAAATCAATGATTATGTTTGTTCTGCAATCTTAGATGATGCAAAAATGTGTGATGATTTTGCTGAAAAATCTGCTAGTCTTGGATATGTTCCATATTATAACAACTTTACTGATTTTTCATCAATTTTAAGAGCTGTGAAAAGGTCAAATTCACTTGCTGTTAATATGAAAAATTTAAAGGAAATGAAGTTTCCGTCAACAAAAACTCCGCCAGAAGAGTATTTGTATTTAAAAGATGAAGCAGAGTTTATTAAAGATACATTTAAGTCGCATATCAAAAACTATAAAGTTAATTTAATTTCTGACGATGAAGAGTTTTTGAAAAAAGGAATCATTGCTGCAAAGCGAAATCTTGAAGAAGTGTTTAAACTTACAAAAGAATTCAATGAAATTTATTCAAAACTTAAAAGAGATGTCAATGGTCTTGATTTTAACGATCTTGAAAAATTTGCAGTTAAGATTTTGGAAAATCCTGCCATTAGGAAATCTGTTCAAGATAAATATAAATATGTGTTTGTTGATGAATATCAAGATATTAACGAAGTTCAAGAAAAAGTTATTAATATGGTTTCAAACAAGACAAACAGGTTTATGGTGGGTGACATAAAGCAAAGTATTTATCGTTTTAGACACTGTGATCCAGAAATTTTTGTTAATAAAACCAAAGAGTTTTCTGCCGCACAAGACTATGCAGAACTTATTAAACTTAATTGTAATTTTAGAAGTGATAAAAAGATTTTAAAATTTGTTGATATGCTTTTTGCAGGAGTTATGACAGAAAATTTTGGTGGTGTTGACTATCAAAAAGATTCAATGTTTGTTCCTGGTGAGAAAAATTGTGACAATGAATTAGCAGTTAATTTGTGTTATATTGACACCACAAAAACCAAGCAAGAAAAAGAACTTGCAAAAGGTGTTTATTCAGTTAAAAATCACAAACAAGAAGAATTTGAAGATACTCAAAAAGTTGTTGCAGAAGCAAATTTTGTTGCTGCAAAAATTGCTGAACTTTGCGACAAGACAAAAGAAAATTATTTGGAATATTCAGATGTTGCGATTCTTGTGCAATCTAGAAATGCAGAAACTATTAAGTTTTTGGATATTTTGAGAAAATATGGTATTCCTATTGCCAGTGATGAAAAGTATGATTTAATGGCAAAAAATTATACTGAAGAAATTATTAATTTTATTGTTTATGTTTGTTCAAATCAAGATGATATTTTGCTATTTAAAGTGCTTAAAAGCAAGTTGTTTGGTTTTTCTGATGAAGAGCTTGTTGAAATTAGAAAACTTGATATGAAAGCCAGATTTTTTGAAACGATTGAATTATATAAATCACTTTCAAATGAATTATTGAAAAATAAAATTGAAAGATTTTTTGCAAAAGTTGAAAAATATAAAAAGATTGTTGGCAAAGAACTTCTTCAAGTTGTTGCAAAAATGATTGTTAGTGATTTTGAACTTGATAAAATTAATTTGTTTTCTGTTGATGGTGAAAAAATTAATAGTGAAATTGATAAGTTTATTTCAAGGCTTCCAAATAAAACCGCTTATGATTTTATTGTGAATTATCCTAATTTTGCAATGGAATTTGAAAATGAATTTGCCGGTAATGCCGTCAATGTTATGACTATTCATAAATCAAAAGGTATCGAATTTAAGGCTGTTTTTGTGGTTAACACAAGTAAACAGTTTAATCTTAGAAACACTACTGATATGGTTATTTATAACAAAAACTATGGTGCAGGGCTTGATTATTTTGATAGTGAAACAAGAACAAAAAAATCATCTATTCCAATTGAGGCGATTAGAATTTTTGAAACAAGAAAACTTGTTGAAGAACAACAAAGACTTTTGTATGTTGCAGTGACAAGAGCAAAACAAAAATTATTTATTGTTTGCTCTAAACAAAGGAAACAATTAAGTAAAGAATTTCCACATCACCCAAAATCATTTATTAATTGGTTTGAGCCAATTATTTCAAAAGAACTTGATGGGGAACACTCAGAACTTATTAATTTTGAAACATTTGATATTTCTGAATTGTTGCAAATGCCAGAGCAAGATAAAAAACAGATTTTGTTTGAATCAAAAACCGTTGCATCTCCTGAACCATTTGTTTATGAATTTAATGATTCAATTTCAGTTCCGCTTAAAAATTCGATTTCGAAAATTATTCACAAAAATCAAAATAATGCTGCAATTAATTTAGATGAAGAATATGAAAATTACAAATTTTCAGAAGACGATATAACTCCTGCAGAAAGGGGAACAATTTATCATAAATTCTTTGAAAATATTGATTTTAAACTTAAAGACACAGAAAAAGAAATTGCGGTGGCAAAAGAAAAATTAACAGAAGAAGAACAGGCTGTTATTGATTTTGATAAGGCTAAAACAATTTTAAATTTTGATGTGTTTAAAAATATAAGCCCAACCGCAATTGTTTTGAAAGAAAGAGAATTTTATGCAAAAATGCCTGTTAAATTGTATGATAAATCAATAAAAACCGATGATGAATTTATTATGCAGGGTGTTATTGACCTTCTTATAATTGAGGGCGATGATATGATTTTGCTTGATTATAAAACGGGAAAAATCTCTGATGAAAAGTTAACAGCTTATGAATTGCAACTTTCGGCTTATGCTGATGTTTGTGAAAGAGCTTTTGGCAAAAAAGTAAAATCAAAATTTTTATGTTTTATTGATTTGCAAAAAATAATAGAAATTTAAAATTTCCTGCATAATTTATTAGTATTTTTTTGTATATTATGTTATATTAAAGTGGTAAAGAAATCGGAGGTTTTTGACAATGATTTATGATTATTTGTTAACTGCTTTTAAAGTTATAGTTGGACTTATTACCACAGAAAGATTAATTTATGGTGCAGCAATTGCAATTGGCTTTTATGTTATTTGGGCTTGTTTCTCACTTGCACTTAGCTTTCAAAGGAAATTTAACAGAAATTGTGTTAAATTGTATAATTATGTTAAAAAGAACAATTTAAATGCAAATGATGCAAATTCTGTTGATTATAAAGCAAGTCTAATTTCAAGCGGTTTTTCACATGGTTGGAAAAAGTTTAAATCATCTGCAAACGGAAAGCCTTCTGATTTTATTAACAGAAGAGATGCACTTGATGTTGAAGTTAACGGTGGCATTTTGAATCAAGGCAAAACTTTTATGAGAGCATACATTAATGTTGCAACATTTATTTTGTTTTTATTCAACTTTGCTTATCTTGGAAAAGCAAATGCAATCTCTTGTTATTTGATTGCAGAAGCAATGGTGCTTCCATTAATGTTCTTTGTTGTTTGCAAAGTTTTCTACTTTTTATATACATCAATCAAACAACAAATTTATAAAACAGACATTGAGTCACTTTATGAACTTTTAGAATTGTTAGATTCTGTTTTTGGAAAGGCATCAGCTGTTATGTATGCTCAACCATTTGTTCAAGGCGAAGATGTTGTTGCAACAACCGAAGGGGAAGAACTTGCAGCTGCTCCACAAGAAGAAGTTGAAGAACATATTGAAGCAGAAAATGAACAAGTTGAAGAAGTTCAAGAAGAACAAGAAGATAATATTGTTGATAAATATGATATTTTTAAGAAGAAAAATATCGATGTTGATAAACTTATGAACGAAATGCCTAACAAGTCAACATCTCTTCCTTATATCAATGTTGATAGTGACTATGTTATTAAAGATGATGAAGCTCCAGCTGTTTCAACTTCTATTACAAATTTAGATAATGGAAGTGCTATTCTTGGTGGAATGATGCAAGATATGTCTAGCATTAAGAAAACACAAAAAGAATCTGAGCCAGAAAAAACAGAAGAAGCACCTGCAGTAGAAGAAAAAACAGAAGAAACCCCTGCGGTAGAAGAAAAAACAGAAGATACTGCTGTTCAAAATGAAAAAACTGAAGAAAAGACAGACGAAGTTAAAATTGATAGTTTAGATGAAATTAAAACAGACTCTGCTGAAATTGATTTGTCTGCATTTGATGTTTCTGAAAATAAAGAAGAAACAACAACTGAAACTGCTGAGCCAGAGCCAGTTGAAGAAGTTGATGCTCCTGCTGAAGATGAACTTGCTGATATGTTAAATTTTGAGCCAGAACCAGTTGTTGAACCAGAAGAGGAAGAAGTTAAACTTGAAATTCCTTCTGTTGAACCAATTGAACTTCCTGAGCCAGAACCAATTGTTGAACCAGAACCAGTTGTTGAGCCAGAAGAAATTTCAGAAGAACAAAGAGAAAATATTGCAACTGTTGTTGGAAGTTTTAGGCCAAAATCAAAACTTGCTAGTGGTGGTGTTATTATTGAAAGAAATGAACCAATTGCAAGAAGAGAAAAATCTAGCTACGATGTTCAAAATCAAAACTATGCTGATGTTCATGATGGTTTTGAGGATGAATTTGTTCCATCAAATGGAATTACTCAACTTAGTGCAGAACAAAATACAGATAATATATTGAATTCATTTAGAAGTTCAGCTGGTGGTTTTGATGAATATCAAGGTTATGGCTATGGTCAACCTCAATACACTCAACCACAAGGTTATGCTCCACAAGGTGCATATGGTCAAGGATATGGCTACAATCAACCTCAATTTAATCAACCACAAGGTTATGCTTCACAAGGTTATCAACAACCTCAAAACTATGGTGGTTATCAGAATCAACCTTATAATGCAGGTTATGAAGAACCTATTGAAGAAGATTATGAAGAAGATTATGAAGAAGAGGTTGATGAAGTTAAACCTGCCAAAAAGACAATAAAAAGATCTAAAGAAGATGAACCAAGACCAAGAAATTTAAAGAAAAAAGAGAGTAAAGCAGTTATGGCAGAAGAACAAGGATCAAAAAGAGGAAGACCAAAAAAACAAGTTTTTGATGAAACTGTTACAATTAAAAATGATAAAGAATTTGATGAAGTGTTATCAAGAGCTGAAAAACTTATGAAAAAGAGTGAATCGGGTCTTTCTGCAAGTCAAGCAAAGAGAATTGAAAAAGAACTTAAGATGCTTATGGATGCAATGAATAAATATAAAGAAGGTGTTTAATATGAAGAAAAAGAAAGTTGAAGTTGTTAAAACAACTCAAATTGGTGAAGTTTTAAATATTAATCCTAATGTTAAAGAAGTTTTAATGGGATTTGGTCTTCACTGTTTTGGATGCCCAATGAGTCAAATGGAAACACTTGAAGAAGCTGCTGCTGTTCATGGTGTTGATGCAGATTTGCTTGTTGAAAAAGTAAATGAATTTTTAAATAAATAATATAAAAAGACCTGTTGTTGCAGGTCTTTTTTTGTGGCAAAAATTTATAGTGATAGGGAATAGAATTTTTTTGCAAAATAAAAACTCAATGATTATCATTGAGTTTTTGCTTTTATTAGTTGATTGAATCTTTGAAACTCTTACCGAATTTTAAAGCTGGAACTTCACAAGCTGCAACTTTGATTGTTTCGCCTGGTTTTTGTGGGTTTGGACGAACACTTGCATTTTTGTGTCTAGCAACAAATGTACCAAAACCAACAAGAGTGATTTTGTCACCTGCTTTCATTGTTTCTTGAACTGTGCTAACAAATGCATCATAGAATGCTGTTGCATCTTTAATTGTTGATTCTGTTTTGTCAGCAATTGCTCTTAAAAATTCATTTTTATTCATAAGTAATTTCCTCCTAATTTTGCTTTTTCTAAGCTTTACTTATTATAATCACTATATCATAAAAGATTTTTAATTCAAAACAAATTTTAGTGTTTTTTTAAAAAATGTTGAAAATTTCGTGGTTTATGGGGATAAATAGTAATACTTTTATGACTTTTGCGACAAATTTTATGTTTTTTCATATTATAAATTAATTAGGAGGTGGGGTATTTTAAAGAAAAATATTATTTTAAAAGACAAAAGGTCAATATTTATTGATGAAAGAGCAGTTATTGGTGAGAATGTAATTATTTATGAAAATACAAGAATTGAGGGTGAATCCCTTATTGAAGATAATGTGACAATTTATCCAAATTCGTATATTGAAAATTCTATTATTCGAAAGGGAACAAAGATTTATTCTTCACAAATTGAAAAGTCTGAAATTGGAAACTGTTGTTTGATTGGTCCATTTGCTCATCTTAGAACTGGATCAAAAATTGGTGATAATGTTAAAATTGGGAATTTTTGTGAAATTAAGAATTCTGAAGTTGGGAATAATTCAAAGGTTTGTCATTTGTCGTATGTAGGAGATGCAACTATTGGCAAAAATTGCAACATTGGTTGTGGTGTGATATTTGTGAATTATAATGGAAAAATTAAGCAAAAAACAATTGTTGGTGATAATGTGTTTGTTGGCAGCAATGTAAATTTGATTGCACCGCTTAACATTGGAAATTCTGCTTATATTTGTGCAGGAACTACTGTGGATAAATCTGTTGAAGCTAATGACTTTGTTATTGGAAGGGTAAGGCAAGAAGTAAAAAAAGGAAAATCTTCAAAGTATATTGTTAAAAAAGATTGATATAATAAATAAAAAGATAGGCAAACTATCTTTTTTTATTGAAATTTGAAAATTTTAGTGGTATTATTATTTCATATTATAAGAGGAGGAAAAATTTTATGATAGATATTAATCTTATCAGAACTAATCCAGAATTAGTCAAAGAAAACATTAAAAAGAAATTTCAAGAACAAAAACTTCCTCTTGTTGATGAAGTTGAAAGTCTTGACAAGGAAAACAGATCGCTTAAACAAGAAATGGACGATCTTAGAGCTTCCAGAAACAAACTTTCGGCTGAAGTTGGAAAGCTTATGAAGGAAGGCAATAAAGAGGCTGCTGAAGAAATTAAGGCAAAAGTTAAGGCTGGTGCTCAAAGACTTGCTGAAATTGAAGTTCGTCAAGCAGAACTTGATGTTGAAATCAAAAAGAGAATGATGGTTATTCCAAACATTATTGATGAATCTGTTCCTATTGGAAAAGATGATTCTGAAAATGTTGAAGTTAAAAAATATGGCGAACCTGTTGTTCCAAAATATGAAATTCCTTATAATGCTGATATTTTGGAATCATTTAATGGTTTAGACAAAGAAAGTGCTGGAAGAACCAGTGGAAACGGTTTCTATTATTTGATGGGTGATGCTGCAAGACTTGTTACTGCAATGATTTCTTATGCAAGAGATTATATGATTGACAAAGGCTTTATTTATGCAATTCCACCATTTATGATTAGAAGTGATGTTGTTACCGGTGTTATGAGCTTTGCTGAAATGGATGCAATGATGTATAAAATTGAAGGCGAAGACCTTTATCTTATCGGAACCAGCGAACACTCTATGATTGGCAAATTTAAAGACCAAATTTTGAAAGAACAAGAACTTCCTGTTACAATGACTTCTTATTCACCATGTTTTAGAAAAGAAGTTGGTGCTCACGGCATTGAAGAAAGGGGAATTTATAGAGTTCATCAATTTGAAAAGCAAGAAATGATTGTTATTTGTAAACCAGAAGAATCTATGGACTGGTATAACAAAATGTGGTCATACACCGTTGAAATTTTCAGAAACTTGAATATTCCTGTAAGACAACTTGAATGTTGTTCTGGTGACCTTGCTGATCTTAAAGTTAAATCTTGTGATATTGAAGCTTGGAGCCCAAGACAACAAAAATATTTTGAAGTTGGTTCTTGCTCAACTCTTGGAGAAGCTCAATCAAGAAGACTTGGAATTAGAGCAAAAGGTGAAAATGGAACATATTATCCACACACTCTTAACAACACCGTTTTAGCTTCAACAAGAGCACTTATAGCTCTTCTTGAAAACAACTATAATGAAGACGGCACAGTGACTGTTCCTGAAGCTTTAAGACCTTATATGGGT
>JAZRNH010000061.1:0-4425 GCA_045648025.1 Clostridia bacterium | reverse complement strand
CCAGGTCAAAACTAAACAAAGAAACACGGAAATTTCCGTGTTTTTTTTTACTTTCTAAAATTCTTCATAAATATATGTTCCTGGACCATCAGCAACCATTTCAATTTCCATATATGTTCTAAAAGCCCCTGACTCTGTTTTGATTTCAGATTTTAAATTGTTCAACAATTCCAAATAAATTGGCTCTGCATTTTCAGGTCTTGCAGCCTTGATGAAATCTGGTCGGTTTGTCCCTTTCAAATTTGAATAAATTGTAAAGTTGCTAACCAGCATAATTTCTCCACCAATATCAAAAATGTTTTTATTTGTTTTGCCATTTTCATCATCAAAAATTCTTAATTTTAAAATTTTGTTAGCCATCTTTTTGGCAACTGAAATATCATCATCAACCGACACACCAACCAAAACAAGCATACCATTTTTTATTTCGCTAAACTTTTCACCCTCAGAATATAAAACAGCTTTTTTAACTTTTTGCACAACAATTTTCATAAATTAACCCTTTAATTTTTCAATCTGTTTAAGTTTTTTAACCTTTTCTGAAAGACTCTTCACCTCATCAGAAAACTCAAATAAAATTTTTGAATAAACATCATCAAGTCGTTTTTTCATCATATTATTTTTTTCTTCAAATTTTTCAGAAAGCCCAATATCAATCAAGCAAAAATCTGAATAATGGAAAACCGATTCCATCAAATAATAAAGTTCTTTTGAAAGAATATCTAGTGACACATAAGAATAAACATCATATCCTGAGTAACCCAAAAGATTCATCTTTTCAATAAACTCAACAAAGCCACCCTTAGACTCCACAGCATCACCAAGAGCTATAAAAGTTTCTTTTATTCTAGGAATATTTTCATCAGAGCGATACACCCAAGAAGTTGAATATTCTTGATAAAAAACCGAACCATTTCTTTTGTAATTTATTTTTGCCGACTTAACAAATTCTTGAATAAAATCTTCATCGGTTGTATTAAATTTTTTAATTGCTTCATTTAATTCATTTTTAAACTTTTTTCCAAGCCATAAAAACTTTATGTTATAGCCTTTATAAATCGCTCTTGCAAATTTATAAAACACAACAAACACAACTGCAAACACAGCTGCCAAAATCAAAAATTGCCATTCAAGCATTGCAAAAATAAACGAACACATTGACAGTGTCATAGCAGTTATTGAAATGCCCAAAAATATATTTTTTACCGTATCAGGATTCATCTTTCTCTTTTTTGCCATAAACCCTCTCCCTATAAAAAACCATTGATTTTTGCCAAAATCAATCCTGCTTTCATTATAACACATTATATCACAAAACAAAATTATTTCATTTGCTTTTTTGAAACCAAAGCGGCCAAATAAACCGTTACAAACAAACTAAAACACACAAAAAACAATCTTGCTCTAAACATTAAAGGTGACAATCTTAAAAATGCTGAAATAAAGTTAATCACTAAAACATGCATTTTAAACAAAAAAAAGAGAACCAAACTTGGTTCTCTTTTTTATCTACTAAATTTGAAACTTTGAAAGTTGGAAATAATGTCAATAAATGTTTCATCTAAATATTGTTTAACTTCTTCTTGTAATTTGGCTGGTATGCCATAATATGCTTCAGCAATTCCACCAGCTATTGCCGCTGTGGTATCACAATCCCCACCAATCGAAATTGCATTTCGGATTGCATCTTCAAAACTTGTCGATTCTAAAAAAGCAGTTATAGCTTGCGGAACAGACTCTTGACAGCTTTCAACATGAACATATGAATCTCTAATTTCATCAAGTGTAAAATTAAGTTTGTAATAATGCTCACTTATAAATGCCCGTATTTCAGGAATTGTTTTTCCCTGCCTTGCCAAAAAGATTGCCATAGCTGTAGCTTCTGCACCTTTTAACCCTTCTGGATGATTATGAGATATGCTTGTAACTTTATAAGTAAGGTCTCTAACTTCATCAATAGTTTTTGCAATAAACCCCACAGGTGAAATTCTCATTGCAGCACCGTTTCCAAAACTGCCATAAGGTTCATGATCATCAGAGAAAATCCAATTTATAAAATAACCACCATACCCAGCATTTGGATACATTCTTCCAATATCAACCATTTCTCTAGTAGCTATTTCATTTAGCTGTGAATAATCATCACACACCATCAAAGCATTAGCCACAGCAATTGTCATAACTGAATCATCTGTAAATGAACAATCTTTATGAAAAAACTCAAAATCTTTGCTCTTGTGAGAAAAAAATTCAAATCTTGAACCAACAATATCACCTATAATAGCACCAAGCATATTTTAACTCCATATATCAAAATTTTTATTATTTAATTTTGTTTTTATATTTTATTATCAAATTTATTAAATCTTCTTTAGTTTGAACAATATCATATCTTGCACAAATTTCTTGCAAATCTTCAACCGTTAATGTATTTAAAATAATTTTTATTAATTCCATTTTTGTTTTGCCAACAACATTAACACCCTCAATCACATCTTTTGCAAACTTTTCTAAATCTGAAATTCCATATTTAAATATGTCATCATAAACCCATTCTTGAGAATCATCTATTATTTCTTGTTGCTCTTGAAATAATTTATCAAAATAATCTTTATACAACCTTATCAAATCTTTTAATTTGTATAAAGTTAAACTATTATCCCAACTATAATTTTCAAATACAGCATGGTCAGTATAACCATTCAAAGAAACAAATATTCCTTCATCAAAATTATCTAAAACTCCGTGCAAAGCCCTAAGTGGTTCTGCTCCAACAGATCTTGAATGATGTTTACATTGAACAGCATACTTTTTGCCATCTTTCTCCATTAAAATATCAATGCCACCATCATAAGACCCCTGAGTTCTTCTAACAGACTTATACCCTATCTTTTTAAATAATTCTGCAACAGAATTTTCAAATTCATACCCATTTAAGGAATTCCAATATGCTTCACTTGTAAACTTTTCATATTCTTCATATAACTTCAAATCATTTAAGTAAGAATTAAAGTTTGCAATTGCAGCATCATTTAAATAACCACTAACATATATTTGTTTTGGTTTTTGATAAAATATAATATTATTTTCTTTATAAATATATTGAGCAATAAAGGAAATAACAAGTGACAACCCTATATCCAAGACAATAAAGCCAAAAATCGAAACATTACCATCTTTTTTCTCACAATAAAAAGCAAATAACATTCCAACAATAAACATTGTAATTAAAAAAGAAATAACTCCAATACCTGTTTTTGTTTCCGCTGCGGCATCTTTTTTTCGTTGTAATTCCAAATTTTCATTTTCAATTTTTTCTTTGTCTGCTCTGTATTTTTGGTAATTTACCAAATCATTTGCAGATAAATTATAATCCGATGGCAATGGCTTTTCATTTAACTTTTTCTTATTTATTTTTTGCGATTTCAAAACTTTATTTTCACATTCATTTGTTACTATATTTTCTTGTTTATGATTTTCAACTTTCTCTTTTGGCAAATCAATTTTAACAACTTTATCAAAATTATCATTTAAAACATATATATTTAAAACTTCGTAACAAGTAATGTCTTCATTTATTTTCACAGAAAAAACACAACCCTCTTCACACTTGCTCAACTTTAAAGCAACCGGTGTCTCTGGATTAACACATATATAACCCATCTTTTCTAGTTGGTTAATTTTATGATTACTAATATAAACATTTTCTTCAGAAGTATCTTTTGATTCTTTTATTTTCACATGATATATTTGTTTTGTTGTATCAAATTCAAAATTATCTTTTGCAATATTATTCTGTTCCTTATATAATTTGTTTTTTTTCTTAAACATAAATAAAGAACCACAGTTTGAAGACCCTTTACAATTCTTGTCATTAAATAAACATATCCCACTATTATAATAAGCACAGCTTCTATGATTTTTTCCAACATCATCTTCAATGTGTTTTTTTTCTAAATTTATATACATCTCTCTTCCTTTGTAATTGTCTTATACTAATATATATTCGTCATCAAATCACAAAAACCTGCATTTTAAACAAAAAAAAGAGAACCAAATTTGGTTCTCTTTTTGATTAATTGCGGCTGTATAACGAAAATTTTATTTTCAATTTTTAGTCATTCGCTTTTTTTTTATTTCACACTTCGTTTTTTTGCTGATTTAGATTTATCTTTAGTTTGTTTTTTATTGTTTTTTGCTTGTTTCTTTTCTGCCCTTACAATTGGCTTATTTTCAATTTTCTTTTGCTTAGCTTGTTTGTTTTTGCTCAACTCATCTTTTGATTCTTGATCTTTTTCTTTATCACAAAGCATTTTATAATATTTGTTATATTCATCTGCACAGAACCAATCAAACACTTCATAAGCTGAAAGTTTATCATCTTTCGAAAAAAATATATACAACAAACCCACTGCAACCAACGGA
>JAZRNH010000060.1:0-12680 GCA_045648025.1 Clostridia bacterium | reverse complement strand
TTTGAAAGCTTAACCAAAAAGTCAAGTGGAGACATCAAAAGTTTGATTAAGAGTGTAAAAAGCAAAATTGTCCAACCATAGTTGCTGACAGCGCCTTGAATCCAGTTGATGATTATGATCCAAAGGTCTTTTGGTGCTTTTGCAGCAATGAAAGTTAAAACGTTCATAATTTCTCCTTACATAAAAAATTTATATTTCTTTTTTGGATTGATTGGAACAGGGTCTGTTCCACCCTTCGATTTTGGATTGCATCTAATAAGTCTTTTAACGGTTAATTTTAAACCTATAAAAAAACCCCATTCAGCAAAACACTGGCTCGAATAAATCGAACATGTTGGAGTGAATTTGCATACATGGGGAATAAGTGGTGAGATGCAAAACTTAAATATTGCAACGAAAAACATAGCAATATATTTTGGAATACTAATAATTGTTTTAAGAATTTTCTTCATATTCTAACAAAATTTCAGCTTTTTTAATAAGTTCAACAAACTGTTTATTAAGTTCTTCAAAAGAATAGTTTGCCACAGTTTCTCTTGCAACTAATATAATATTATAGTTTTGCTTTAAATTAGGCAAATATTTTCGAACAATCTCTCTGAGTTTTCTTCTAATAGAGTTGCGAACAACGGCTTTGCCAAGTTTTTTTGTGACAGAAAATCCCACTTTGATTTGTTTTGTTTTCGAAGTGGTTAAATACAAAACTAGTGCTGCAGATGAAAAATGCAAACCATTTTTATAAATATAATTAAACTGATACTTTTTTCTTAGTCTGTTGACTTTTTTAAGCATTTAAGTTCCTTGAAAAAATTATTTTCTAATAAGTTGTTTGCGACCTTTGTTTCTTCTTCTAGCGAGAACATTTCTGCCACCTTTTGTTCTCATCTTAGCTCTAAAACCATGAACTTTGTTTTTATGGTTTTTCTTTGGTTGATAAGTTCTTTTCATAATAAATTTGCTCCTAAATAAATTTTCAGTCTATACCACAATGGCATAGTTACCGCCTCATTATAAACGAGGTTGGGCGGTTTTGTCAAGAACAAAATATTTTATTTATTAAATAAAAACCCCAACAAACAGGTTGTTGGGGAAGATATTTAATATTAAGATTCTTTTGAAGCTTTTGCAGAAACAGTTTTTCTTTTAAATTTAACAAGACAACTGTTGATGAAAATCTTCTTGTTTCTAAGTGAAATATAATATGCGATTGCAAGAGCAACTGAAACTACAATCATTGATGAAGCTGCGGCAACAAAGTAAACAAGTGTTGATGTTGCAGCTTTGTTAAAGAAGATAACTTTAATAATTGAAATTGCTAGTTGAACAAATGTTGAAAGTGCAACTGAATACATTAAAACTGAAACAGAAATAAATTTGTTTGATGATTTAAGTCTGTTTTTGTCATCTTTTTGTGTGTTATAAAACACTGAAACACTAACAACACTAACCAAGAAACCAAGATAAGCATAAAATGCAATTGCTGCAATAATGTTATCAAAAAGTCCAAGAATATAATAAACATTTGTAAACAAGAAAAATGCTACATAGAAGAATATTCTAAGCCAGGTTGGAAAACTCATTCTTTTGAGTCTTGCAATAAAGAATCCAAAAATATAAAGTGACAAGCAAACAATTGTTAAAACATAAGCCACGATATAATTAAAGTTTTTTGGAAAAGTGAATTTTGTTACGGCAAAAAGGTTGAGTGTTAAAACTAAAATGTGAATTGCGGTAAATACCAAAGCTAGAATAAGGGTAACATTACAAGCAATTTCTGATTTGGTTAATTTTTTCATGAAAGTCTCCTAAATTATTCAACAATTCTAACAGGAAGAATAAGGTATAAATATTTATCTTCTTCTGCTGAGCAAATTGTGCAAGGTGCGATTTGTGAAGTGAAGTTAAGTTTGATAAATTCATCATTAATTGTGTGCATACAGTCACTTAAATATCTTGCATTAAATGCAATTTGAAGGTCTTTTCCTTCAAGTGAAATTGTGATGTTTTCTGTTACATTACCAATGTTTGATGCAGAGGTAAGAGTTAACACTTTGTCTCTGATATCAAATTTAACAAGGTTGTTTTTATCCATTCTAGCAAGAAGACTTGCTCTGTCTAAACCATCTTCAAGTTGAGCTTTGCTAACAATAATTGTTGTGGTTGTTGTTGCTGGAATAACTTGACGATAGTTAATAAATTCACCTTCTAAAAGTCTGGTCATAATTTTTACTGAGCCATCATTAATCAAAAGGTGGTTTGCACCAACTAAAACATCAATATATTCATCATTGCCATCAATAAGTTTTGAAATTTCGTTTAAGCTTCTTGCTGGAACAATGCAAGAAAGTTTGTTGATTGATGAGTTAACTTCTGTTTTAACCATGGCAAGACGGTAACCATCAAGAGCAACAGCGGTCATCATATTGTTTTCAATTTCAAATAAGCAACCTTTAAGAATTGGTCTTGCATCATCAATAGCAACAGAGAAAATTGTTTTATCAATAAGCTCTTTAAGATCTGTTCTTTTGATTGTAATTTTTTCAGGTGCAGTCATTTCTCTGATAATTGGAAATTCGTCTGCTGAAAGGCATTGCAAAAAGCCTTCTGAATCAGTGTATTTAATTTTGATTGTGTTTTGATCTGTGATAGTAAGTTCAATTTGTTCGTTTGAAAGTTTTTTAACAAAGTCAGCAAAGAACTTTCCAGGAACAACAACATCTCCAGGAATTTTAACATCTGCAGGAATTGTTTTTTCAATTGAAATTTCAAGGTCAGTTGCTGAAAGTGTCAATTCGTCAGCAGTTGCATGAAGTTTGATTCCTTCAAGGATAGGGTTGGTTGTTCTAACAGCAGTTGCTCTGATAACTTTTAAAACTGCATCACTTAAATCTAATCCTTCACAAATAAGTTTCATAATATATCTCCTTAAAAATTTTTGTTTAATTATTTTCCTTCAATCATCTTTTTGAGGTCATTGATTTGAACTTCAAGTTTCTTTGATTTTTTCATATCATCTTGAATTTTGTTTTTTGCATAAATAACAGTTGCATGGTCTTTGCCAAAAATGTTTCCAACTGATTCAAGTGGAAGATTAATAAATTCTGTAATCAAATACATTGCAATCTGTCTTGCTTCTGCAATTTGCTTTGTTCTTTTTCTAGCCAAAACCTCTTCTTTTTTAATGTTGTAGAACTTGCAAACAATATCAATGATTTTTGTTGCATCGATAGATTCTTCATCATCTTTTGCAATATTTTTCAAAGCTTCTCTTGCAGATTCAATTGTAACAATATCTTCTTTTAAAAGGCTTGAATAAAATACTGCTCTTGAAAGATAACCTTCCATTGTTCTAACATTTGAAGTTGCAATTTCTGCAATATATTCAATAACTTCTCTTGAAACATTATATCTTTCAATTTGTGCTTTTTTGTTTAAAATCGCAATTCTTGTTTCAATATCAGGAACACCAATATCAACAAGCATACCCCATTCAAGTCTTGAGCGGAGTCTTTCTTCAAGAGGGTTGAGTTCTTTTGGTTGTTTATCAGAAGTGATAACAATATGTTTTCCTCTTTGATGAAGTTCATTAAAGAGGTTAAAAAATTGTTCTTGAGTTTGCTCTCTGCCGATAATTTCTTGAATATCATCAATAATCAAAACATCGGCTTTTAAATAAGTTTCTTTGAATTTTGAAGTTGATTTGCTTTTAAGAGAGTTAACAAAATCATCAGTAAACTTGTTGGTTGTAACATAAATCACATTAAGTGATGGGTTGTTATCTTGAATATAGTTTCCAATTGCATAGAGAAGGTGAGTTTTTCCAAGACCTGAACCACCATAAATAAAGAGTGGGTTAAACTTTACACCTGGTGTTTCGGCAACTGCTTGTGCAGCGGCTGCTGCAAATTGGTTGCTTGGTCCAACAATAAAGTTGTCAAAGGTGTATTTTGGGTCGAATCTAAAACTTCCAGCATCTCTTGAAAGTGTAGCCGTGTTTTCATCAACATAAACTCTTTCAGCAGGTTTTTCTTCAACAGTTGTAGATTTTGTTTCCTCAACCTCTTCTTTTTTTGCAGGAACCTCATTTTCTTTTTTATCATTAACAAGAATTTCAAGTGCAGTAATATTTTTGTAAGCTCTGTTTGCACCATTTATGATTTGGTTTTTAATTTTAACAAGAGCTTTTTCTGAACTTTTTGTTCCGGTTGAAACCACAAGAGTATTTTCTTTGATATCAACGATGTCAAGGTTAAGAATAAAAACTTCATAAGTTAAAGTTGAAACTTCTTTAACAAGTTCTTCTTTAATTCTTTCCCACATAGCATAAATGTCAATATTTGAAGAAGAAATAAATTCGTTGTTTTCCAAAAGAAACCTCCAAACTAGTTAATTCATTTCTAATTATATTAATTAAATAAATAAAAATCAAGCCGTTTTTTTGTTTCCGTCAAAAAAGTTGCAACTTAAACAAACCCCGCCTTTGTTTTGCTCGACTTTTTTTTGAAAAACAGATATAATAATTTCAGGAGAATTTATGCAAGTTAAATGGTGTAAACTTAATAATTTCAGAAACTACAATGATGCTGTCATTGAGTTTTTGCCAGGCATAAATTTGATATCTGGTCAAAATGGACAGGGAAAAACAAACATTGTTGAAGCGATTATGCTTCTAGCTCTTTCAAAAAGCCCAAGAACCTCTCACGATGAAGATATGAAAAAAGAGGGAGAATCTCACACCGAAGTTGAAGTTGCAGTTGATAGAAGTTTTGGCGAACTTAAAATCAAATGCATAATGGATAGTGAAAACGGCAAAAAGTTTTTTGTTAATGGCAACGAAGTAAAAAAGGTGAGTGAAATTTTTGGAAATTTGGTGGCGGTTTACTTTTCACCAAACGACCTTAGAATTGTTAGTGATTCACCAGCAGAAAGAAGAGATTTTATGGATACCGACATTTCACAGCTTTCTGGCTCATATTATAACTTGCTTCAAAGATACAACAAAATTTTAGTTCAAAGAAACAGGCTTTTAAAAACTGTTAAAGATAGATCACTTTTGCTTGATCAAATTGAAATTTGGAATGAGCAACTTGCAACTGTTGCAGGATATATTGTTAAAACCAGAAAAAACTTTATTGAAAAACTTAAAATTCCTGCAAAAGAAACAATGGACTATATTTCAAAAGATGCTGACGAACTTGACATTTCTTATGTTGGAGCAGTTGGTGAAACAGCCGAAGAAATCAAACAAGAAATTTTGAAATCGCTCAGGTTTAACATTGAAAGAGATATTGAACTTGGATACACCACTGTTGGTCCGCATAGAGACGATATTAAGTTTGCAATAAATGGCAAAGATGCAAAAATTTTTGCAAGTCAAGGTCAACAAAGAAGTATTGTGCTTTCACTTAAAATTGCCGAACTTCAAGTTTTTGAAAAAGAAATTGGTGAAAAACCAGTTCTCATATTAGATGATGTGTTTAGTGAACTTGATTCTGTAAGACAAAAAAAGATGTATGACAAATTTGATGGCTGTCAAGTTTTGATGACGGGAACAGTTTTTAGATTCAAACCAAATGAAGACTATCTCACAATAACCGTCAAAAATGCGGTCACAAAATCAAAAATTAATAAAAAGAAACAAACTGATAATTAAAAAAGAAAAACACGGCAAATTTGCCGTGTTTTTTGTTTTATTATTTTCCAAATCCTTGTTCACCTTCAGGAAGGTTTGGTTGAGAAGATTTTTCAGCCATTTTTCTGAGTATGCCGTCAATTCTCTCTATCATTTTTTCAGCCTTCACAATTCTTGACTTTGTGTCTGTTAATCTATTGATTTTTTGCATGGCTTCTTCAAAAGAGTTAACAGCCATAATTTTTGGAGTGCTTGAAATTGTTTTGTTTCCTTTTTCAATAATGTCATAGCATTGTTGTTTGTAATATAAAAGTGCATTAACAATGTGTCTTGTTCTGGTGAACATTATTGATCCATCAGGAAGTTTTGTTTCATAATATTTATCTTCAATATATAAATTTGCCATATTTTTTCTCCAAAATTTGTAGGTTTATTATAAACCGACGGCGGCAAAATGTAAATAGGGAAGATGAAATTTTATTAGTTTGGTGCAAGAACAAATTCGCCGTTTTCCATTTCAAGAGTGCCATCACCAGATGGTCCAACCATATCACCGATTGCATTTGCTGTTCTGCCATAATCTGGAGCTGCAGTTCCAAGAGATTCTTCTGCACCCTCTTTGGTTTTATTGAAGTTGTTTCTCATAACAGCAGATTGATAAATAACTTCACTCATTGCTTCAATATATGGTTTTCCACCAGTTTTCACTTGACCCTGACCAGATTTGAAGTTGCAGTCGATTGCACCCATTGGTTTCATAAGGTCTTCTGGTGACCAACCAGCAGCAGATGCTGCATTTTGAATTTTGCTTCTAATGATGCTGATTGCAGCAGCTTTTCCGCCTCTTTGTGAGTCTTTTGGAAGTTCGCTTGGCATAACAATAATTTTAAGTGGCTTTTTAGCACCTTTAACTGCGGCTTCTGGTCCGCCATTAGAAATATTTTCAGCAATTTTATCAAAGTCTTTGGTGAGTGATGTAACAGAAATTCCTTGTTCGGTTACATCTCTGATAACTGCTTTATCTTTTAATTTTTCAACATTAATGCCTTCTGCTAAAAGTGCTTCGTTCATTTTGTTTTTAACAACTTCTGCTGGAAGCCCTTTGAGTGAAGGAAGATTCATTTTTTCAACTGCTCTTTTTAAAGATGCACTTGTAAGGTTATTTTCTTTTTTTGGCATAATTATAGTTCCTTTTTATTGTCGCTAATTTCATTATAGCAAAAAATATCTATTTGTAAAATAAATTTAAAAACAATGACAATAAATCAAAATATTAACAAACTATCCAAAAAATGGCAAAATTTGACCCGATTTCCGCTATAAATATACTTATATTATAAATATAATTATATATAAGGGCAAAATTGCTTGTTTTGACGGCAATTTTTGTGATATAATACGGCTGTGTTAAAAAATATTTAAAAGGGTGAAATATGGACGATTTATCAAAAGTTGAAAATAATAATTATGGTGCTGAGCAAATCACAGTGCTCAGAGGCCTTGAACCTGTTAGAAAAAGACCTGGTATGTATATTGGTTCAACCGATACACATGGTCTTCACCACTTGATTAGCGAAATTGTTGACAACTCAATTGACGAAGCTCTTGCAGGATACTGTGACACTGTTTCAGTTGAAATCAACAAAGACGGCTCTTGCACCGTTACAGATAACGGAAGAGGTATTCCAACAGGCATAAACAAAGAAGAAGGCAAAAGTGCTGTTGAACTTGTTTTGACAAAACTTCATGCTGGTGGCAAATTTGGTGATGGTGGCTACAAAATTTCTGGTGGCCTTCACGGTGTTGGTTTGTCTTGTGTAAATGCTCTTTCTGAGTGGCTTGAAGTTGAAGTTAAACAAAATGGAAAAATCCACAAACAAACCTATAACAGAGGTGTTCCACAAAGAGACCTTGCAGTTGTTGGTGAAACCAAAGAAACAGGCACAAAAGTTACATTTATGCCAGATGACGAAATTTTTGAAACTGTTGTGTTTGACTATGATGTGATTAGAAAAAGACTCAGAGAACTTGCATTTTTAAACAAGGGAATCACCATCATTATCAAAGATGCAAGAGTTGACAAACAAGAAACATTCCACTATGAAGGTGGTATTGTTGAATTTGTTAATGAACTTAACGAAGGTAAAACAACAATTTTAAAGAAGCCAATTTATATTGATTTTGTTTCAAAAGACGGAACTGGTCAAGTTGAAATTGCTTTCCAATATAACGATGGTTATAACCAAGTTATTCACGGCTATGCAAATAACATCAACACAACCGAAGGTGGAACTCACATTGAAGGTTTTAAAAAGGCATTACTTAAAATTGTTAATGACTATGGTCACAAACTTAAAATTTTAAAAGATGCAGACAAACTTTCTGGTGATGATGTTAGAGAAGGCATCACCGCAGTTGTTTCTGTAAAACTTCAAGAACCACAATTTGAAGGTCAAACAAAAACAAAACTTGGAAACAGCTATATGTCTGGCGAAGTTGCAAATGCTGTTGTTGAAAGCTTTGGAACTTATTTAGAAGAAAATCCAGATGATGCAAGAAGCATCATTTTAAGATCGGTAACAGCTCAAAAAGCAAGAGAAGCAGCTCAAGCTGCAAGAAATATGGCAAGAAGAAAAGGTGCACTTGAATCAACCACTCTTCCTGGCAAACTTGCTGACTGCACCGAAAAAGACCCAAAACTTTGCGAAATTTATATCGTTGAGGGTGATTCTGCGGGTGGAACAGCAAAACAATGCCGTGACCGTAGATTTCAGGCTATTTTGCCACTCAGGGGTAAAATTATTAATGTAGAAAAAGCAAGACTCAACCATGTTCTTGCAAATGAAGAAATCAAAGCAATGATTACCGCATTTGGCGGCGGTGTTGGACAAGAGTTTGATCCAGAAAAACTTAGATACGACAAAATTATTTGTATGACCGATGCCGATGTTGACGGTGCTCACATTAGAATATTGCTTCTCACATTCTTCTATCGCTATATGCCAGGACTCATTGAAACTGGACATGTTTATTCAGCGATGCCTCCACTTTATAAACTTCAAAAAGGCAAGAGAGTTGAATATTGTTACAGCGAACAAGAAAAAGCTACAAAAGTTCAAGAAATGGGAACAAAGGGCTTAGATGTTCAAAGATATAAAGGTCTTGGTGAAATGGACAAAGAACAACTTTGGGATACTACAATGAATCCTGAAAACAGAGGACTTATTCAAATTCAAATGAAAGATGCAATTGAAGCAGATAAAATCTTCACACTTTTGATGGGTGATGCTCCAGAACTTAGAAGAAAATTTATCGAAGAAAATGCGAAACTTGTTGATGATTTGGATATTTAGGGGAGAAAGATATGGCGAAGAAAAGAGATTATAGTTTAGAACATGAAAAAATCATTGATAACACCGTTATTCACTCTGTTGAAATCAATGATGAAATGAAAAAAAGTTTCATTGCTTATGCAATGGCAGTTAATGTTTCGAGAGCGATTCCTGATGTTAGAGATGGTTTAAAACCAGTTCACAGAAGAATTTTATATTCAATGAACGAAGTTGGCATCACTTCTGACAAGCCACACAAAAAATGTGCAAGAATCGTCGGTGATGTTCTTGGTAAATATCACCCACACGGTGACAGCTCAGTTTATGGTGCACTTGTTAGACTTGCACAAGACTTTGCAATTAGATATCAACTTGTTGAAGGTCACGGAAACTTTGGTTCTGTTGACGGTGACCCACCAGCAGCTTACAGATACACCGAAGCAAGACTTTCAAAACTTGCTGATGAAATGCTTAGAGATATCGACAAAGAAACTGTTGATTTCTCACCAAACTTTGATGCAACATTAAAGCAACCAGATGTGCTTCCTGCAAGGTTTCCAAACCTTTTGGTAAACGGCTCAGACGGTATTGCGGTTGGTATGGCAACAAACATTCCACCACACAACTTAACAGAAGTTATCAATGCAACTGTTGCAGTTATCAATAATCCAGAAATCACTATTGAAGAAATTATGGAAATTTTACCTGCACCAGACTATCCAACTGGTGGTGTGATTATGGGCACAGATGCCCTTCGTCAAGCATACTTAACTGGAAAGGGCGGTGTGGTTATTAGATCAAAAACCGACATTGAAGAAGATAATGACGGAAAAGCAAAGATTGTAGTAACAGAAATTCCTTACCAAGTAAATAAGGCTGAAATGATTAAGCAAGTCGCTGAAATGGTTAAAAATAAGCGAATTGAAGGTATTTCAGACATCAGAGAAGAATCTGACCGTCATGGTATGAGAATTGTTTTTGATGTAAAAAGAGATTTCAATGCACAAGTTGTATTGAACACACTTTTCAAAAAGACACAACTTCAATGCTCTTATGGAATCAACTTCTTAGCACTTGTTGATGGATATCCAAGAGTTTTAAACATTAAGCAAATTTTAGAAAATTATATTGCACACCAAAAAGAAGTTATTTATAGAAGAACAAAATATGAGCTTAACAAAGCTGAAGAAAGAGAACATATCATTGAAGGTTTGGTTGTTGCTCTTGCAAATATTGATGAAGTTATCAAAATCATTAAAGCATCAAAAGACAGAGAAGAAGCTTCAAACAATCTTCAATCATCATTTATGCTTTCAGCAATTCAAGCTGGTGCTATTCTTGATATGAGACTTCAAAGACTCACAAGCTTAGAAGTTGAAAAACTCAACAACGAACTTGCAGACCTTAGAGCTCTTATCATTGAGCTTAAAGGCATTTTAGCAAGTGAAGAAAAAATCAAAGCAGTTATTGTTAAAGAAATTGAAGAACTCAAAGAAACTTATGGTGATGAAAGAAAGACAGAAGTTGATTATACAACTTCAACTGACATCAACATTGAAGACCTTATTGAAAAAGAAGATGTTGTTATCTCTATGACACACTTTGGATATGTTAAGAGAATTCCAGTTTCTGAATATAAACAACAACACAGAGGCGGAATGGGAACCACAACCCATAAGCCAAAAGAAGAAGACTTTGTTGAACATATGTTCATTTGTTCAACTCACGATACTCTTATGTTCTTCACAAACAAAGGTAAGGTTTATGCAATAAAAGGCTACGACATTCCAGAAGAACAAAAGACTGCAAGAGGCAGAAATCTTGTTAACTTGCTTTCACTTGAAAAAGATGAAAGAGTTCAAGCAATTCTTCCAAAAATGCCAGAAAACAAAGGTTTCTTAGTGATGGCAACTAGAAATGGTTTAATCAAAAAGACACCTGCTGAAGAATTTGAAAGCATTAGAAAAACTGGTAAGATAGCAATTGCTCTTGCTGATGGTGATGAACTTGTTAATGTTGAATATACAAACGGTGAAGATACTGTTATGGTTGCAACATTTAATGGAAAATGTATCCGATTCCCAGAAACCGATTGCAGACCACTTGGAAGAGATACAATGGGTGTTAAAGCAATTGACCTTGAAAGAGGTGATTATCTTGTTGATATGCTTGTTTATAAACAAGGCAAAGACATTTTAACAATCACAGAAAAAGGCTATGGAAAGAGAACAGATGTTTCTGAATATAAAGTTCAAAACAGAAATGGAAAAGGCATCAAGGCCGGTATTTTCAACGAAAAAACCGGAAGACTTGTTGGTCTTAAACAAGTTAGTGAAGATGAAGATGTTATGATTATCGCAAATAACGGAATCATTATCAGAACTCCAGCAAGTTCAATTTCAAGAATAACAAGAGACACTATTGGTGTAAAGGTTATGAGACTCAAAGAAGGTGATTCAGTATCTTGTGTTGCAATTGCAGATACTATTGCAGAAGACATTACTGGCGAAACCGAAGAAGAACCAATTGTTATTGATGAGCCAATAATTTCAGATGAAAATTAATAAAAACAAAAAATGACTTGAAATTTCAAGTCATTTTTCTTAGCAAAAAAATAAGCAAAAAATCAATAATAAATCACAAAAAAATAAAGAAAAAAAGAGAACCCTTTTTTTGGGGTTCTCTTTTTGGCTATAAATTATTATTTTCCTTCAGCAAGGCTTTTGAGCATTTCGTCAACTCTGGCAAGTTTTGCTTGTTTTTGTTCGTTTGAAACAGCAGCTTTTTCTTTTTTGATATCTTTAACAGAAATCTTTTCAGTTTTTGCTTCTGGTTCATCTTCAACAGTATCAAGAAGAGCATTCATAGCAACAATTTGGCTGAAGAATTTTGGATCTGCTTTCATTAAATTTAAATATTTTTCATATGTTTCAGCCATGTCAGATGATGGAGGGAATGTTTCATCTAATTTTTGGAAGAAAGCATCCATTTCTGCTTCTGAGTTTGGCATAACATCTGCTGCTTGACGAATCAATGCAGCTTCTTCTATAATTTCAATTTCTTCTTCTGAAAAATCTAATCTTTTAAGTTGTTCATCAGTGAAAATTGATGAAATTATAGATTTATTTTCTTTTTTAACTTCTTTTTTCATATTATAAACTCCTTAAAATTTAAGCGGTTGCTTCTGGACCAGCAGCAGCTTTTTCTTTTCCTTTAACAGCAGCTTGAATTTGTTCTAAATCAATGCCATATTTGCTCTTTAAGATAGTAGCAATTTCTTTAAGAGGTTTCTTGTCGGTAACAACAGCAGTTTCCAAATCAGCAAACATATTGTGACCTGTTTCATCATAGAATGGAGAGCCAGGTTTGAAGAGTTCTCCAAGAACATTGTCAAAGAATGATCTGTTTGCATCTGGTGCATGACCATCAATTTGAGTAACTTTTCCACTTGCATCAACAACAGCAGATTTTTCAGCAACAACTGAATCATAAGCAATGGCTGCAACAGCAGCATCATAAGCAGCTTCAGCAACAGATTTCATTGCTGGGTCTGTAATGCTTTCAAGATAAGCTTCTTTTGAGCCAACTGTAGCAATAAATGCTTTAGGATCTTTTGCTTGTGAGTGAATTTGTGCAAAGGTTTCAGCATGTTCTGATCTTTTAGCAGCTTTAGCACCTGCAAATGCAGATTTCTTTGTTACAACAGTTTTTGCAGC
>JAZRNH010000059.1:0-85361 GCA_045648025.1 Clostridia bacterium | reverse complement strand
CGGCAAATTGCCGTCTTTTTTCTTGCGGAAAATTTTAATTTGACAATGTTGTTGCTTTTTATTAATATAAAAGGGTAATTTTTATTTTGGAGAAGGTTATGATTGAACATGAAATTCAAACAGATTCAGAAGAACCTGTTTTTGAAAATGATTCTGCAATTGCAGTTAGATCAAACAATTTAAAAACAAACACTCTTATTGGCTCTTATGTCATTATTCCAAAATCGCAAGTGAGTTCACCATTTGAACTTTCTGACAAAGAGTGGCTTGATACAAAAAAGTTGTTAGACGAAGTGAAAAAATATATTGATGCAACCTATAAGCCAGATGGTTATAATTTGGGTTGGAATGTTGGTGAAATTGCTGGTCAATCTGTGGCTCATGCTCATTTTCATATTCTTCCAAGATACAAGGATGAGCTTTATGCTGGAAGAGGTATTAGGTCTTGGCTTAAATCTGCTGAAAATGTGAGAGAATCATTTAAGGGTGAAAACAATGATTAAGTATATTTTTTTAGACTGGGGCTACACCATTATTGACGGATTTAAAGATACAGATGATGAAGTTAATGAAATTTTGAAGCCTTATAACAAAACTTGGAAAGATTTGTTTAAAATTTGGAGAAACTTTTATTATTTGCATTCTCTTGGAAGGTTTGATTCTGATGTTGAAAAGTATGAGCAAATGTCAAAGATAACCGGTGTTTCAATTTCTGATTTTGAGAAAATTGGAAAGATTATTCTTGAATCACACATACTTAGAGATGAGATTAAAGAAACTCTTATTTATTTGAAAAACAAAGGCTATAAGCTTGGCATAATTTCAAACAATATTGATGAGTGGGTTCAATATATTTTGAAAAGAGAACAAATTGAAGATTTGTTTTTTAAAGTGGTTTGTTCGTCTTCTGTTGGTGAAAGAAAACCTGCTGCAAATATTTATTTAAAAGCCTTTGAAGATATTTCAAAAGAAGAATATGAAAATATTTTGTTTGTCAGTGACGAACTTTCTGATGATATTTCAGGTGCAATTGCGATTGGTGTAAAAACCGCTTGGGTTTCAAAAACTGTTTCAAATGGTTGGAAACAAAAAGAAGAAGAGATTTTTAAAACTGATTATAAAATTGAATCGGTTGAAGAACTTAAAAATATTTTATAATAAAAAAAGAGCAGGTGACTGCTCTTTTTATTTTACAAAAATTTCAATATGGTTGTTTAACATTGAAAAGTCAAACGAACCTTTGTGTCCATTTTCACCATCAAGGTTAACTGCCATGTTTTCATTTAATGTGATAGAAAATTTATCTAGTTTTAAAATTGTGCAATTTTTTACATTTTTTATGCTGGTTACACCAAACAAAAATAGTTTGCAAATAGTGAGAAGAGTTTTAAGTGAAACCTTTTTTGGATTTTTTTCTTTAAACAAAATTACATTCACTAAGCCATCGTGAAAGTCTGCATTTTTGTCAATTTTAAAGCCACTAACATATCTTCCGTTTGCAATGATGCCCAAAATGATGTCGGTGGTGAACTCTAAGTTTTCAGTTTTCAATGTGATTGGAAACTTTTTGGTTTTGCCGATTTCTTTGATGCCAGAAAAATAGTAGGCAAGTTTGCCAAATTTATTTTTAACCGATTGCTTTGCGGCATAACTTGCTGCGGTGAAAAGGCCAAATGCACAAACATAAATTCCATATCTGTCATCAACTTTAAACAAGTCGTGCTTTGTTGGTTTTCCGTCTAAAATGACTTTTACAGCTTTTTTGATATTTCTTGGAATTTTGAGTGATCTTGCAAGGTCGTTGGTTGTTCCTGTTGGAATATATCCAATTTTTGGTCTTTTTTCTTCATTTGCAATGCCATTAACAACTTCGTTTAATGTTCCGTCGCCACCAGCAACAACAATGGTGTCATATTCGCCACAAGCAGCTTTTGCAAATTCTGCAGCATCACCTTGTTTTTTTGTTGGTTTGACATCAACAATATCGTATTTGGTTAATAATTTTTTAATAATATAATCTGTCAAAAGCACATGCTTTTTCTTTCCACTTTTTGGATTGTAAATATAAACACATTTCATACGGATATTTTAGCACCCTTTTTTTGTTTAGTAAAGTTATTGAATTGCTTATTGAAAAATTTTTCAAAGAAAAAACCACCGAAAATATCGGCGATTTTTAAATTTTATCTAACTTCAAAACTTGAAATTTTGTTATCTTTTATATTGAAAGTAACATAGCAATTTGCTTTGACAATTTCTAAATCTTCTGGTGAATATTTTTTCTCGAACAAAGCTTTGTCTTGAATTATCACAACAAAGAAAATTCGTCTGCTTCTTGCAAGAGTTAAATAAGCTGTGAGTTTTTTAATGTCAAAATTTTCAGGTTTGTTCAAAACAATAAAAATGTCTTTTGAAGGTGTTTCACCTGAACGATTTTCAATTAAGTTTTCAACTGTTTCAATAAACAAATTTTCGTCTTTTGAAAAGAAGACAGCGGTTTCTTTTTCAAGAAGTGAAATATATTTTTTGTTTGGCACTTCAATAATGTTTTGGTTTAATTTTTCTAATATGATTTGTTTTTCAAAATCTGTGTTGAAAAGATAAAATGATGGGCGATTTTTTTGATTTGAATAGACTTCAAATGTGTCTGCCAAGTGACTTTCAAGTGATTGATTTAAACTTTCATTTGAAGCGGCATTTTCGCCCATTAAATAAAGTGAAGAGTGAAGTTTGTCAGAAAAATAGCAGATATCATCTTTTTTGTATAAAAAGTTTCTAGAAATTGGATATTTGTTTAATTTTTTAAATTTTATTTTAACGGCAGATTTCATAAAAATTTACTCCTCATTTGTAATAAATTAAGTTTAGCAAATTTGAAAATTTAAGTCAAAAGTTTACAAGAGAATAGCAAAAGAAAAACAGCAACTTATTTGCTGCTGTTTTTTTATTTTGAATAAACAGATGGAGGTCTGTCTAAAATTGGACTATTAACTGTTTTGTGATAGTTGTTTAAAAATTCATCATTTGTTTCAATCCCAGCTGTTTTTGCGGCTTCCATAACAGCACCATAAATTTGTGATTCTTGTGGGAAGTTTATTGTTAAATTTTTTGAAATAAGTGATTTTAATGCTGGTTCAAAAATTGGAACCTCGTGTGAGAAAATTCCACCAACTAAGCCAACGGTTGCAGGTTCGTCTTTTCCGATAATTTGGTGTCCTTGGTTAATCATATTTGCAACTGCCAAAATTTGGTCATTTATGATTTCGGCGGCAACTTCGTCACCAGCACGATAAGCATCGAAAACAAGTGGACCAAAACTTGCAACAAATCTTGCACCCTCATTATAAATTTTTCCAAGTGCATCAAAAACATTGCAACCAAGTTTTTGTTCTAACATTTTGGTTATGAGTGTTGGTTTGCCTGTGCCATTATATTCATTTTTTGCAGCAATCACAGCGGCCCTTCCAAAGTCAAAGCCACTTGCACCTTTGTCAAACAAATAGCCCCAACCACTAAGTTGTGGGTTAGGGAGAACAATGCCATCTTTTTTAAGCATAACATTTGAGCCGGTTCCTGCAATAACTGCGATTCCGTTTTTTGCAGATTTTACACCAACATTGATTGAGTTTAAGTCGTCACCTGCATTTGAAAATGGAATATAGTTAAAATAGAGACCTTTAAAATAGTCATAAATGGTTTGTTGGTTTACTCCGTTAACACCACCAGCAAGTCCAAAATATACACCTGCAAATTCAAGGTTGTGTTCAATTGCAAGTTTAGAAAAGTCGTCGAGACATCTTTCAAGAGTTTTGGTTGCAGCCAAAATTCCAACAGAATTAAGGTTTGTGCCTTCATATTTTGCAACTGACAAAACTTCACCTTTGGTGCTTGTTAACATTGCTTCGGTTTTGGTTCCGCCACCATCAACAGCTAGTAAAACTTTCATAAGCATTCTCCTATGAAATGATTATATCATAATCACAAAAAATGTAAATATAAAAACAAAAAAAACAGCTAAATTTTTAGCTGTTTTTTGCTATATGCTAAGCGATAAAAGTTGATGAAACTTTGTGATGTTTTCAGCCATTAAAGTTTGTTGATTTTCATTTTCACCAGCAATCTTTTTTGGAAGAACAAGTTCTTTGATTGGACCAGCCGCAGTTGGATTGAATTCTGAAAGCAAGTTTGAAAGTATGCCAATCGTAAACAAAAGTTCAGAAACTGTTCGGTTGTTTTTAACAACAAATTCATTAGCCGCAAACAAAATTTCTAAATAGTTTTCAGCTGATTTAAAAATTTCGTTTGGCAAAAGTTCAATAACATTAACACCGTATTTTTTGATTGCAGAAATTGCTTTTTGAATATCTGTGAGTTCATAAAATCTAACAGTGTTTAAAAAGTTGTGATATTCGGTTGCAAAATCAATTTCTTTGGTTTGATATTCAACAACTTTTCCGTTTTCAGCAATAACGGTCATATCAGAATATTTACCGTTTTTGTTTCGGTCAAAGTTTTTGTATAAACCAAAAATATTGTTATAGTCTATTGGAAATAGCATTTTGTATCCAGCAGACAAAACTTTGCCTTTTTCATTAATTAAATAATGAAGTTTATCTTTTTCATTGTATGCAATGCAAACACCATTGTTAAACCCGCCGCGATAACCCAAGGTGAATCCTTCAACTTCTTTGATTTCGGCAGTGTCGTAAACAATTGCAGAGTAGGTGATTTTGCCTTGACCAGAAAGATGATTTCCATTTTCATCAACAACATCTTCGGCTTTGATTGCGATTTGTGGACCGCCATAAGAGGTTATTATTCGGTCATAATCATAATCTGTGAGTCTTTCGCCAGTTTTTATATCAATAACTGCAAACTTTCCGGCAGCACTAAGTTGTCTTTTTGTTTTGGTTTCTTTTGCCATTATTTTCTCCTAATATGATTTAAGTTTAACATACAAACAAATAACTAGTCAAAAGAAAAACAAAAAACACCAGTTGTTTCTGGTGTTTTTGTGATTAGTTTTTATTTGTGGTTTCGGTTTGTTCCAATTCAAGTGAGTGTGTTTTGTTGATTGAATAAGCAAGAACAATTTCAGCAGGATAATATGTTGAAAGACACAATATTCCAAAAATTCTTGGAACGGCTGCAAACACATTAAACACAAGCATAAAGTCAGAGAAGAAAAACAAGCAGCTGCCAACAACTAAAAGAATATTCAAAATATTTTTTTCTTTGATTAAGTTTGAAATTGATTTTCCAACCATAAGTGAAATTATTGCGGCATAAACAAGGCAAACAATTTGCATAAAGATTCCGCCAAAGTCAAAGAGCTTAACAAATAAAATCAAACAGGCAGATGGAACAAATATACAAGCAGATGGAATTAAGTTTTTAAGTTCAAATTTTTGGAGTGTGCAATATGCCACAAAATAGAAGATGTGTCCAACTGCAAAGAGTGCAGCACCAACAACAAATTCAATTTCTAAAAGTATGTCGCCAAGCATTGCAAAAAATAAGCCAATGGTCATAATTATACAGAAATTTTTGAGAGGGGTTTTGTTTTTGATTGCAATTGCAAGGTTTACGGCACCAAGCAAAACAAAAAGAATACTAGCGGTTGATTTGATTAAAAGTCCGTCAATTGTCATATAAAGAATATCTCCAATGATGATTGCAATCATTAAAGCAATGTTTGAAATGAGTTGAAATTTTTTCATAATTTTCTCCTTAGCCTTTTATTTCATAATAAACTTTTTCAAGTTCTTTTGCGGTAAACATTTTTGGAACTGGATAAAGTGGAATTGTTTCATGTTCTGCGGTTTTTGCAAGAGTTGGAATATCTTCTTCTTGAATTTCTGGAAGAGTTGATGGGATATTCATATTTTTGTTCATTTCTTCAATTTTTTCAATAAAGATTTTTGCAGCTTGTTCATATGATGTTTGTTTGTTGCAAAGACCTGCAAACACGGCAAGTTTCCAAAGTTTTTTGTAAATGGTTTTGCCATATTTTTTAAGAATCACAGGAAGTATAACTGCATTTGCAAGACCATGAGCGGTGTTATATTTTCCACCAAGAGAGTGAGCAATTGAGTGAACTGTTCCCACATAAGATTTTGTGAAAGCAACACCAGCTTTGTATGCTGCAATAAGCATATTTTCTCTTGCAACAAGATTGGTTGGTTCATTATAAGCGGTTTCAAGATTTTCAAAAATTAATTTAACAGCTTCAAGTGAAGCGGCTCTTGTGCTTTTTGTGGTGCTTCTGCCAATGTATGCTTCAACAGCATGGGTGAGAGCATCCATACCTGTTGTTGAAGTTATGTGTTTTGGAAGTCCTGTTGTAACCTCTGCGGTTAAAACTGCGAAACTTGGAATAAGTGGAAACGAATTGATTGCAAATTTGTGTCTTGTTTTGCTGTCGGTGATTACCGCCGCAAGGGTGGTTTCACTTCCAGTTCCGGCTGTGGTTGGAATTGCAAACAAAAGAGGAATCTTTTTTAAAATTTTCATAACACCTTTCATTTGGGCAAGTGTTTTGTTTGGGTAGGCAATTTTTGCACCAGTAGCTTTTGCACAGTCCATAACAGATCCGCCACCAAAAGCGATGATTGATTTGCAATTGTTTTTATTAAAAAGTTCAACTGCGGCTTCAACATTGTCTGATGTTGGGTTTGGAACGGTTTCGTCAAAAACTGCAAGATTAATGTTTGCTTTTTTGATTGATGTTTCAAGAGATTTGGTTAAGTTTAAACCTCTGATTCCTTTGTCGGTTACAAGAAGAACTGAATCAATATTTTTTTCTTTTAAAACAGAAATAATATCTTCATTTGTTTTTAAAATTTTTGGTTGTCTGTATGGCAAGAATGGTATGGCAATTTTAAAGATAAATTGATATGTTCTTGCAAATATTTTCTTAAATATATTCATATAATTTCACCTTAATTTATTATAATTTTTTGTGACTATCATAAGAATATCATTTGCAGGTATGATTGTCAAAAGATTAATTATTTTGGACAAAGAAAAACACTTCAACAGAAGTGTTTTTTTGTTATTTTTCAAAGAATACAATTCCAAATGCACCTGGTCCAATATGTGTTCCAATTGTGCAGCCCATTATATGTTGTGCAATATTTTGAGAATCTTCAGACCAAAGTGAAGATTTTTCTTCAATAAATTTTTCAAGAAGAGATTTGTCATTGCCAGTCCAAAGAGTTCCATAAGGCATTGAAAAGTCGATTCCGCCATTTTTATTTACAAGGTTTTCAATTGCTTGACTTGCTTTTTTGATGCCTTTTTCTTTGCCCAAAACTTTAACTTCGCCATCAATAACACCAGCAATTGGTTTTATTGATAAAAGTTCACCAAAAAATGCAGTTGTTGCAGAAATTCTTCCACCTTTTTTCAAATATTTTAATGTGTCAATCATTGCATAAACATGAAGTTTTGTTTTCTTTTCTTCAAGTGCTGCCGCAATTTCAATTGCAGATTTTCCTTCTTTTATAAGGTTTAAAGCATATATTCCCAAAACTCTTTCGCCAAGGGTTGCAGATAAACTGTCAACAACTTGAACTTTTCCATTATATTTTGCAGCAGCATCAACAGCGGCTTTATATGTTCCGGAAAGTTTTGATGAAAGTACAACTGCAACAGCATCAGAACCGTCTTTTGTTGCTGCTTCAAATGCTTCATTCCATCTATATTCATTGATTAAGCTTGTGTGTGGGAGTTCTTTGCATTTTGTAAGTTTTTCATAAAATTCATCAGGAAGAAGTGTAACACCATCTAAATATTCACCATCTTCAAATTGAACTTCGATTGGAACCACAATAATTCCAAGTTCTTCTGCTTCTTTTTGGCTTATGTCACTGCCAGAATCAATAATTAATTTAACCATTATTTTTCTCCATATTTATTACTTATTTTTTGTAAATTGTCAGAAATTAAAATTAATGCAGAATAGAAATTTTCTCTTTCAGATTCGCTTAAACCAACACTTGAAATATCTAAGATTCCATCGATTTTTTGAATAACCTTTTCTCCAATTTGTTTACCTTTTTCAGTTAAAACAAGTGGACTTTTATATCTTTTTTCAAGTTTTGAATCACAAGTTATATAGCCATTTGCTTCAAGATAATCAAGAGATCTTGAAACTGCGGCTTTATCTTCATCGCAAAGGTCAGAAATTTCTTTTGCAGTTAATGTTCCGTTGTTTTTGTATAGATAATAAAGGCAAGAAACATGGGTGCTTTTTAAATTAAACTCAGACATTTCTTCAGTTTTAATTTTTCGAATATTTCTGCTTATTTTGGCAATTTGCATAGTGAATGTATTAAATCTGTCTTGCATAAATAACTCCTAATTAAACCTTGTTGATTTGTCAACAAGTAATATATTATAGATTTCTTGTTGATTTGTCAACAAGTTTTTTATGTTTTTTGTTTTGATTTATAAATTTTTTTTGATAAACTGGTGGTGTTATGAAAAATAGAACTAATTTGATATTTTGCCATAAACTAATAAAAGCCATTGCAGATAGTATGGTTAAAGTTTTTATTCCGCTCATTATTTTGAAAAATGGTGGAAGTTTATGGCTTTCAATGATTTATCTTGTAAGCTATTATTTTTTATGTGGAATTTTTAATATTGCATTAAAGAAGTTTTTGCAGAAATATGGTGTGATAGCGATGATTCTTCATGCTGTGCCGCTTATTATTTTGCAATTTTTATTAACGGCAAAAATTTCTTGGTGGCTCTGTTTGATTATTGCGGTGTTTGCAGCGATGGGGCAGGTGCTTTATTCAGTTCCGCTTAATATTTTGTTTGCATTTACTGACAAAGAAGTAAATGTTGCCAAGTTTCAAATTGCAACCAATGTTGGAAAATTGATATTCACTATTGCAAGTGGTTTTATAATTGGCTCATCATTTAAAGATTCAATATTGGTGCTTTCAATTGCAGGAACGGTTCTTTATTTGCTTTCAGCTGTGCCTATTGTGTATGGCTATAATCTTTTGAAATCAAATTACAATGAAATTGCATTGCACCCACCAGTTGTTGATAAAAAGTCTTATAAGATTTTCAATGTTTATCATGGAGCATTTTCAATTTGTCAGTCTGTGCTTGATGTGGTTGTTCCACTTTATTTGTTTGTTGAAAATTTAACATTTGAAGCAGTTGCAATTGTTATGGCCGCTATTGAAGTTTGCAAAATTGCAGCAAATTTGTTTGCTAAGTTTTTGATTAAGAAAAACAAGTCTGCTATAAGCATTTGTTTTAGTGCAGTGTTTCTTGTGGTTGGAAGTGTTTTGATGCTTACCATTAAAAATGCTGCTATTCTTTATGTTTGTTCTTGTGTTATTGCAGTGAGCTTTCCACTTATGTTTGTTCCAATGTTTTCTTGTTTTGTTAAAAAACTTACCAGAGAAAACAACAGGTTTGACGGAATGAGTTATAGAGATGTTTATATAATGTTTGCAAAAGAAATTATGTTTATGCCATATTTTGTTATTCCAAGTTTGGTGGGACAATTTGTGGTGGGTATGGTTTCTGCCGCCATTATGGCAGGAACTGCTGTTAAAATTTTAGTTGCTAAACAAGATAAAAATGTTTTAGAATAGAATTAGTAAAAAAAAGGAGATGTTTTATGGAATTATTAAAAGGTAAAGTTGCCGTTGTTACTGGCGGAACAAGAGGTATTGGTTTTTCTATTGTAAAGACCTATCTTGATAATGGTGCAAAGGTTGTGCTTTGTGGTTCAAAACAAGAAACCGCAGACAAGGCTGTTGCAGAACTTAAAAAAATTAATAAAAATTATGCTGTTGAAGGAATCGCTCCAAATTTAACAGATGCTGCTGCTGTTGAAACAGCTATTCAAGCAGTTGCAAAAAAATATGGAAAGATTGATATTTTGGTTAACAATGCTGGTGTTTCTGCAATGGACAGCATTTATAATTATCAACCAGAAGCATTTGATAAAGTTATGATGCTTAATGTTAATGCTGTGTTTTATGCAATAAGAGCGGTTGCTCCTGTTATGAAAGCAAATGGTGGCGGTGTTATTTTAAACACTTCTTCAATGGTTTCACTTTATGGTCAACCAGCAGGTGTGGCTTATCCAACTTCTAAGTTTGCTGTTAATGGTATGACAAAGTCACTTGCAAGAGAACTTGCTGCTGACAAAATTAGAGTTAATGCAGTGGCTCCTGGTGTTACTGATACAGATATGGTTGCAAACCTTCCAGATGCTGTTAGAGAAGGCATTCAAAAAACTATTCCACTTGGCAGAATTGGAACACCTGAAGATGTTGCAAATGCATTTTTATATCTTGCTAGTGATGCTGCAAGTTATGTTACTGGTGAAATTTTGTCAGTTGATGGTTGTGCAAGAACATAATGTGAGAATTTTATGAATAACAAAGAAATTGAACTTAAATTTATTATTGATGAACAGACAAAAAAAGAAATCATTTTTGATTTAAATAAAGTTTCAACTGCAAAAACAAGTAGAATGATAGACACTTATTATGTTCCATATTTTCGCGAATTTGAAATCAATGGCGAAACAATGGAGTGTGTTAGAATTAGAGAAGAAAATGGCAAAGCAATCTTGACTTATAAAAAAATACATAGAGAATCTGACCCTGTTTATTGTGATGAGTTTGAAACAGAAGTTTTGTCAGCAGAACAAACTGAAAAGATTTTGTTTGCGATTGGATTTGAAATTCAAATGAAAATAGACAAAACAAGAGATTCATATTCAGCTTTTGGTTTTGAATTTGATTTTGATTCTGTCAAAGGTCTTGGTGAATTTTTGGAAGTTGAACTCAAAGATGAAAAATCATCAACAGAGGATATTATTGAATTTGTTAAACCATATGGACTTTCAAGAAAAAATGTTACTTATGATGGAATTCAAAAATTGATGAAACAAAATATAAGCAAATAAAATAAAAACACCCTGCAAATGTTTGTGGGGTGTTTTTTTGTGACATTAATTTTGTGTGTGGCATAAAATATGTTAGGGCAGGACAGTCTGCCCTTTAAAATATGATAAAGGCAAAAGAAAAGTTTTTTATCAAATAAAACAAAAGGAGGAAATATGCCTAGCGAAATTAACAATTCAGCGACAACAACTTATCAATTTGTGGGTTCATCAACAACAGAAACTGTTACATCAAATGTAAATCAAATTACACTTGAAGATGTTTCAGGTTTGGTTGTTTCAAAAACTTCTTCACCAACAACTTTTTCAGCTGGTGACATCATCACATATACTGTTAGAATTACCAACAATACTGGAACTTTTTTAACAGGTGTCAGAATTATTGATGACCTTGGTGGTGGAAACTTGGCTTATGTTTCAGGTTCTGCAAGTTTGTCTTCAACAACAACCTATCCAGTGAGTCCATCACAAACCAGTCCACTTACTTTTGCACTTCAACAATTAAACAATGGTCAGTCAATGACACTTACTTATAAAGCACAAGTTGTGTTTGATTTGCCAGTTTCATTTTCAACCATTACAAACTCAGTTAGAGCAATTGGTTACACCAGCACAGGAACTGTCAATGGTTCAGCATCTTCAAGAATCAATAGAAGAGGGGTTAGTGGTCTTTCTATTAGAAAAACTGCAAGTGAAACAGAGGTGTTACCCAGGGAAAATTTCACCTATTATATAACCCTGACAAATGGAAGCGACAATGCGGTTGCAGATTCAACAACAACCGACCAACTTCCACCAAACTTTGTGATTTCGTCTGTTGAACTGAAAATTGGAACTTCTGATTATCAAACATTAGTTGCAACCGATTATGTGGTTTCAAACAATAATTTATTTACAATTCCATCAATTTCAGGACCTATTGTAACGGTTCCTGCAAATGGTGAAACTGTTATTGCAATTAATGGTTACTTTTTATAAAAAATCGCAAAACCAATAGAAAAACACTCAAATTTATAGAAAAAACTATATTTTTGAGTGTTTTTTATGATTTTTATTTATTTTTTTACTATTTATTCTTGATCCATAAAAGCATTATTTCCAAGAGTTGCAGCAAGTGCACCTGGACCAATGTGGCAAGACACACTAAGTGAAAGTGGGTCAACCCATCTAAACTTTAAGTTTGGAAGTTCTTTCATAATTTCTGCTTTAAATTTTTCAGCTTCTGCAAGGTTTTCAGTGTGAGCAACAGAGATTGTCATTGTGCCTTTTTCATATTCGCTTTTAAATGCAGTTTCAATATCTGTTTTAACTTTTTGAATCATTTTCTTTTTTGCTTGTGCAACAGAAAGAACCATTGCAACTTTTTCAAATTTATCACCATTTGTTGTTAATATTGGTTTTAAATTGAGTGCTGAACCAATTGCTGCAGCTGCGGCAGAAATTCTTCCGCCTCTCTTTAAATATTTAAGAGTTCCAACCATAATATAAACTGCAAACAAGTTGCTTGTTCTTTCTAAATATGCTTTGATTTGACTGCCAGTTTTGCCTTGTTTTGCAAGGGCAATAGCTTCAAAAACAGATTCTTTCATATTGCAAGAAATTCTTTTGTTGTCAACAACAAAAACTTTTCCATCAAAAGATTTTGCATAGTTTTTTGCATTTTCACAAGTTGCACTAAGACCGCTTGACATTGGAATAAACACAACTTCTTCATATTCTTTTAAAAGATTTGTCCAAGTTTCTTCAAGATAAATTTGAGATGGTTGAGATGTTGAAACTGTTGCATCTTGTCTCAAAAATTCATAAAATTCTTCTTGAGAAATTGAAATGTCTTCAAAATATTCTTCATCATTAATAGTAAATGGCATTGGAACAACAAAGATTCCAAGGTCTTTTGCTTCGCTTTGTCGGATTCCCGAATTTGAGTCAGTCATTATAATAATTGGCTTCTTTTTCATAAGTTCTCCTATAAAATATCTTATCAGTAAACAATATATCAAAAAAAACATATTTAAACAACTAAACAATTGATGATTTTTTACAAATTTATCAAACAAATTAAAATGTTTTTTAAAAATGAGAATTTAGTGTAAAATAATAATAGGAGAAAGTTGTATGAAGGTTGAATTTAATAAAGATAAAAAAGTTGTTGAAATGATTCAAGAAGGGCTTAAAAAGAAAGATGGTTACTGTCCATGCAGACTTGAAAAGATTCCAGAAAACAAATGTATGTGCAAAGAGTTTAAAGACCAAATTGCTGACCCTGAATTTGAAGGATATTGTCATTGCCGACTTTATTATAAATATAAATAGATAGTTATTTTTTTATAATTTAATATTGATTTTTGATTGTCTTTGTGATATAATTTAATCATAATAAGAAGATGTGTTGTCACAAAGGGAGAAAGGGTTATGGCAGATAAAGAATTATTTACAAAAGATAAATTTAATTTTGACGATTTTAGAGTTAAAGATTTAGATGAATTGGTTCCACTTATTAAACCAAAATTTGTGGGTTTTGATGCAAAAAGATTGAGATACAGTCGTTTTGTGCTTAGCAAAGATGCTAGGGTAACTGTTTCTTATGATAAAGATACAGATGAAACTGAAGTTGTTTTGTCAAACCCAGTTATCAGAGAATCAAGAATTTTTGGTGGAAGAAATGCTGTGCCTTTTGAGGCTGTTGATATTGGTTCAGTTATTGAAAACTTTATTGTTTTTGATTATCTTGTTTCATCAAAATCAATTTTTAGAAAAAAAGCTCCAGATGCTCTTAAAACACATTTGGTTTTAACAAACATAGATTCTGTTTTTGATGGAAAACCTGAAAAAATGTCAGCTAGTTTTATTGTTTCTGAAGAAGATTATGACAAAGCTATGACAAGAGCTAAAAAGGCTTTTGACAAAGAACAGAGTGAAGTTATTCATTCACAAACACCTGAATATGATACATAGTTAATTATTTAACAAATAAAAAACACTTGGATATTTCCAAGTGTTTTTTTGTTATGTAAACTTTTTGTTGTATTGAATTTATTATAACAAACCACTAAGGTCAATATAATATGTTAATTCAATATAATAAGCATTTTCAGTTACTTCAAATGTGAGTTCACTGTCTGAAATTTCAGCATTGTTTACAACCATATAATCGTCATAAGCAACAGTTTCAGGAGCTGTTGGATTAAATGTTGGATCATAATCTGGATTTGGACCCATTTTGTCAATTGTATATGTTCCTGAATTTGTTTCAACAATTTCTACTTTATTAGTTCTGATAAGTTCAATACCATAGTTTTGTTCAACAAGGATATAGCTTGTGATAACAAGTGTGTAACCGCTATTTGGGGCTACTGTGATATATGCAGATGTGCCATAGTAATCTTCAATGATAACATCTTCTGTTGGAACATAAGCATCTTCATTTTCAATTCTTGTTGAAATTGCTGAATAATCACCAATTGAATCAACAAGTTCATCAATAATATCATTGAGTGTTGTGTTGATTGCTGTGCCAAAGTCAATGTTTGCTTTTGTATAAAGAACATTGTTTACATAAACTGTAAGGGTTTCTTGATGAGGGAATGTGCTGCCATAGTCTTCTGCATCAGAAACAGTTGCAATTTTTGTGATGAGTTGTTCATCAATTGTTTTTGTGTAGGCATAGTTGTTGATGATATAAAATTGAGTTGAAGTTCCAGCATTTTCAACTGTGTAAATGAATTTTGAATCATTTCTAACAACCAAATCAGTTTTATATTCAACAGCAAATTCAACTTTGAAATCTTTGATTTTAACAGTTGGTGCACCTTGATAAACAACGGCTTCTTCTGCCAAAACAATTGTTCCAACAGCTGTGTAAATTCCATCTTCATAAGTAATGGTTGATTCAACTTCAATATCGTTTTTGTCGTATGTAAATACTGCACCATTTAATGCAAGGATTGATTGATACATATCAACATAGAATGAAAGAGTTTCTCTAAGAGTGTAAATCATTGACTCTTCGTCATGCATACTTAAAAGATAGTCTAAATTTGTGTTGATGTTATCAATTGTGTAATTTTTTGTGTAATTGTTGCCAATTGTTGTGGCTGTGCTACCTTCTAAAACATAGGTTAACTCATTTGCTGAAAGATAATAAGCAATTGTGTCTGTATCTACATTTGTGATGTATGTTGCATCTGTGATAAATTCACCTTCAAAATCTTCTGGATTGTTGTGGTCAACTGTGTAGTGAACCATTGTTCCATCAGCTTTTTTTATAAGATAAGTTGTTGTTTTTTCTGGTGTTTCAGCAGCAGATATCATTGAATCATCTGAAGATTTTTCATAATAAGCTGTTTCTTGAATGTTTCCAGAATAGTTTTGTTCTCTTACTGCTGATCCAAGAACAGCAATCATTTCGTCTTTTGATTGAACAAGTTTTGGAATTATAGTTTCCTTTGTTTTTGGACAAGTTTTGCAAGTTTCAATCTTCAAACCATCTGCATCAATTGTTGCATCAGTTTCTGATGTAAACTCAAATTCGTGTTCTGCTTTATCTAACACAAGTGTACAAGTTTCGCTTGTGCATTTGTGCCAGTGATGAGTGTCATCAGTTGTCCATTCAGTTGCAGCAGTGCAGGTATGAGTAGGTGTTGTTGGGGTGGTTGGTGCTGGTGTGACAGGTGTTTCAGTTGTTGTGTCATTGTTTTTGTCACCACAAGCAGTAAGCGATGTTGCTGCGAATGGGAAGATTAAGCAAATCATAAGTAAAAGGCATAATATTTTTTTCTTCATAATTTATTCTCCTTAGTTTTCTATTTTACTAAATACAATATACATTTATTTTAAAACTTTCGTCAAACAAAATGATATTGATTTTAATTTTGCAAAATAAAAAGCACTTAAATAAATTAAGTGCTTTAATGTTTTTATAATGTTGGTTGAGCTTGTGTTTTTTGAGCAGCTGCTGCAAGAAAAACTTGTTTTTCACGATCTTTTGCTGCTAACCAATCTGCTTCAACTGAATCAATTGTTGATTCTGGTGTAACTTCGATAACCACACCTGCATTATCTTTAAAAAGCATTGTGTATCCAACTTTGTTTTTCATATAATTAACGGTTGCAGGAATTGCATCTAATACAATTGAACCATCTCTATATGAAGCAAGAACAGTTTTTGATTCTTCATCTGTTCCGATAATATCTACAAATTTAAACATAAAAATTTTTCTCCTTACTGTCATTTTGACGACAAGGGTATTATAACATAGCAGACAGGTGGCTGCAATTTTTATGGTTTAATTTGATATATGGATTATTTCTAGTCGTCTTAAATGATTTTTATAAAAAAAACACTTGCCGTGATTTAGCAAGTGTTTATATTTGTTTTATTTTATGCCATTGCAAGAACAATGTCATTTGATTTAAGTGTTTCTGGAACATTGATGATTCTTTGATTTGAAGAACCTCTAAATTTGAGTGAGATATTTTTGAGATCTTCAACAAATGGACCATCAACCAAAACATCAATATTTTGAAGAAGTTCTTTGGTGTGTTCACATTTTGCTCTGCTTTCTCCAAGAAGGTCACGGTCTAAAACATAACCTGTGTAGCACCAAATGTTCTTTTTGTTTCCATAAGTTTCTCTAACTCTTTTAACAAGAGGCAAGAGGGAAGCTTGATTTTGAGGTTCCATTGGCTCACCACCAAGAAGTGTTAAGCCTTGAATATAGTCAGGTTCAAGCATTTTTATAATTTCATCTTCAACATCTTTGGTAAATGGTTTGCCATAACAGAAGTTCCAAGTTTCTGGGTTAAAACAATTTTTGCAATGATGAGTGCAGCCAGACACAAAAAGTGTAACTCTAATGCCTTCACCATTTGCGATGTCTGTATTTTTGATGTTTCCGTAATACATTATTGTTTTCCCCCTTTAAAGATTTTTATAAGTGAAGAACTCTTTCTTTGATTTCTTGAGTTCTGCCTTGGTTCCAGAATTGTGAACCAATATAACCACAAGTTCTTCTTGCTACATTAAGTTTTGTTTGGTCAGTGTTGCCACAGTTTGGACATTTCCAAATAAGTTTTCCGTCAAGGTCTTCTTCGATTTTGATTTCGCCGTCATAACCGCAGCAAGAGCAGTAGTCACTCTTTGTGTTGAGTTCGGCATACATAATATTGTCATATATGAATTTCATAACCGAAAGCACTGCATCAAGATTGTTTTGCATATTAGGTACTTCAACGTAAGAAATCGCACCACCGGGAGAAAGTGCTTGGAATTTAGCTTCAAGCGCCAATTTTTCAAAGGCGTCAATATCCTCAGTAACATGAACATGATAACTGTTTGTGATATAGTTTTTATCGGTTACACCTTGAATAACACCAAATCTTTCTTGCAAATGCTTTGCAAATTTGTATGTTGTGCTTTCAAGTGGTGTGCCATAAAGTGAATAATCAATATTTTCAGCAGCTTTCCATTTTTTGGTGTATTCATTGAGTTTTTTCATAATTTCAAGTCCAAGTTCTTTGCCTTCAGTTTCTGTGAGTTTTTTGCCAATTAAATAGTAAACTGTTTCCCAAAGACCAGCATATCCAAGTGATATAGTAGAATAACCACCGTGGAGAAGTTTGTCAATAGGTTCGCCTGGTTGAAGTCTTGCAAGAGCACCAAATTGCCAAAGAATTGGAGCAGCATCTGAAAGTGTTCCGGTAAGTCTTTCATGACGACATTGAAGACCTTTGTGACAAAGTTCCATTCTTTCGTCAAAGATTTCCCAGAATTTCTTCATATCTTTTCCAGATGAAAGGGCAATATCAACAAGGTTTACAGTTACAACACCTTGGTTGAATCTTCCATAATATTTTGGTTTGCCGTTTTCGTCAACATAAGGTGTTAAGAAGCTTCTGCAACCCATACAGGTATAGCATTGTCCATCACCGTTTTGGTCAACTTTGAGTTCAAGCATTTTCTTTTCTGAAATATAATCAGGAACCATTCTCTTTGCTGTGCATTCAGCTGCAAGTTTGGTCAAGTAGAAATATTCGCTATCTTCGTGAATATTTTGTTCTTCTAAAACATAGATAAGTTTTGGGAAGGCTGGAGTGATGTAAACACCTTTTTGGTTCTTTACACCTTGAATTCTTTGTCTTAATGTTTCTTCAATCATCAAGGCAAGGTCTTTCTTTTCTTGTTCGTTTCTAGCTTCGCCAAGATACATAAACACTGTGATAAATGGTGCTTGACCATTTGTTGTCATGAGTGTTACAACTTGATATTGAATTGTTTGGATACCTTTGTTGATTTCGTCTTTAACTTTGTTTTCAACGATTTCAGTTAATTGTTCATCTGTTAAAGAAATGTTTAACTTTTTAAATTCTTCAACAGTTTTTCTTCTGATTTTCTTTCTTGAAATATCAACAAATGGAGCAAGGTGGGTGAGTGAAATGCTTTGGCCACCATATTGGTTTGATGCAACTTGTGCAATGATTTGTGTTGCAATGTTACAAGCAGTTGAGAATGAATGTGGCTTTTCAATCATTGTTCCAGAAATAACTGTTCCGTTTTGAAGCATATCTTCAAGGTTAACAAGGTCGCAGTTATGCATTCTTTGTGCAAAATAGTCTGCATCGTGGAAGTGAATAAGTCCGTCTTCATGTGCTTTCATAACATCTTCAGGAACCAAGAATCTCTTGCAAAGGTCTTTTGACACTTCACCAGCCATATAGTCTCTTTGAACAGAGTTGATGGTTGGGTTTTTGTTTGAGTTTTCTTGTTTAACTTCTTCGTTGTTGCAGTCAATAAGCGAAAGAATTTGCTTGTCAGTTGTGTTGTTTTGACGAGCAAGGGCTCTGGTATAACGATATGTGATGTAGTTTCTTGCAAGTTCATGTGCACCAATTGACATAAGTTGATTTTCAACAAGGTCTTGAATTTCTTCTACATTGAAAGCTCTTTTTGTCTTTTTGCATTTATATTCAATATAGTCTGCAATTTCTGCAATCTTTTCAGATGAAAGTCTTTGTTTTGGTTCAACTGACAAATTTGCCTTGCTGATAGCTTGAATAATTTTGCTGCTGTCAAATACTTGCTCCTCTCCACTTCTCTTGATAATTTTCATAATGCCCACACTCCTTCTGTTTTATCTTTTTGTGACATAAGTTGTGATGATTTGTCCGAACTTATATCATTGTATCATTTCGATTACAATAATACAATATCTTGTGTTTTTGTCAAAGTAGCAACAACAAAATGTTGTATTTTTGGTTAAAATATACAAAAATTGAGATTTTTTAAAAATGACCATTTTTTACTTGAATAGTTGATAAAATCAAAGGTAGAAAAGATAAATAGATATTATTTGCAAACTATTTGTTAATAACTTTTATTTTTTGACCAAAAATTTTACCATTTCTGACCAAATTATATTTTAAAAACTATCTTAAAATTTATTTATAATTTGGGGGTTTGTTATAACAAAAATTGTTAATCTTAACAACAAATTTATCAAATTGTAACATCAATATAGAAATTTTAAAATTTTGAAAATTTGTTTCTTTGAATTATTGACACCAAAGCGAAAAACCATATAATGATAATATAGTTTTTAAATATATTAATATTAATATATTAAAGGAGTCTTTATGTTAAAGTTAGATAACATTACCAAAATTTATGATATGGGTGACCTTAAAGTTGAAGCTTTGAAGGGGATTTCTGTTGAATTTAGAAAATCAGAGTTTGTTTCAGTTCTTGGACCTTCTGGTTGCGGAAAAACTACACTTTTAAACATTGTTGGTGGACTTGATAGATACACAGACGGCGATATTGTTATCAATGGAACTTCAACAAAAGAATTTAGAGATAAAGAATGGGATACTTACAGAAACCATTCTGTTGGTTTTGTTTTCCAAAGTTATAACTTGATTCCTCATCAAACAGTTTTAGAAAATGTTGAACTTGCACTTACTCTTTCAGGTGTTTCAAAAGAAGAGAGAAGACAAAGAGCTGCTGCTGTTTTAGAAAGAGTTGGTCTTGGCGACAAACTTAAAAGCAAACCAAATCAACTTTCTGGTGGTCAAATGCAAAGAGTTGCAATTGCAAGAGCTTTGGTTAATGATCCAGAAATTATTTTAGCTGACGAACCAACTGGTGCTCTTGACACTGGTTCAAGTGTTCAAATTATGGAAATCTTGAAAGAAATTTCAAAAGATAGACTTATTATTATGGTTACTCACAACCCAGAACTTGCTGAAGAATATTCAACAAGAATTGTGAGACTCTTAGATGGTGAACTTATGGCTGACAGCAATCCGTTCACTGAAAAAGATGCCAAAAAAGAAGCTAAGGCTGACACAAGACTTGCACACGAAGTTGAAGCAGATGAAAAAGCTGAAAAGAAAAATAAATCTGAAGAAACTGAAACTGTTGCAGAAGTTGTGGAAGAAAGTACCGCAAAAAAGAGCAAAAAGAAAGATAAAGAAGAGCCTGTTCAAAAGAGCAAGAAAAAGAGAATGTCTTTCTTCACAGCACTTGCACTTAGTTTTAGAAACTTGCTCACAAAGAAAGCTAGAACAATTTTGGTTGCCTTTGCTGGTTCAATTGGTATTATCGGAATCGCTCTTATTTTGGCGGTTTCAAGTGGTTTTTCAACCTATATTAACAAGATGCAAGAAGACACACTTTCAACTAGTCCAATAACAATTCAATCTAAAAAAGTTGATTTTGCATCAATTGTTTCGCAAATGTTTATAGAATCAGAAAACTCTCAAAATACAGAAAATCCAGATAATGGTGTGTATGTAAATCAAAACATTTCAACAATGATGAATAGTGTTGGAAGCAATTTAGGAACAAATAATCTTGAGAAATTTAATGCTTATATTGAAGAGAATTATGATAATTTGAAAGATTATATTAATGCAGTTCAATATACTTATGATTTGGGACTTGAATTTTATTTAGATCAAGAAACAGTTAACTATGTGCCATCTGTGGCTGTTGAGCCAGATTCAAACAACAGAGCACTTATGTCAATGATTACAAAATATGCACTTTTCTATTTTGAAAGCAAAACAGGAATTGTGGCTGTTGCAAATGCAGATGGAAGTTATGCATTTAAAAGACCAGCACATCTTACAACTTATTTAAATGGTGATGAAAATTTAGCTGCAAGAAAGGCTGCTTATCCATTTATTTATGATAATCAATATGAAGAACTTTATTCAATTGCTGAAAGACTTGAAGATCCAGCAAACAATGGTTCTATTAAACTTGGTCAAACTGAAATTTTGCCACTTGTGTTTAATATTTTAGATATTGATTTTGATGCTACATCAATGATTTCAAGTTCATCATCAATGGTTTCAATGTTTGGAAGTATGAATATTTTTAATGAAATGATTGATAATGAAGAATTTATCAAATCACAATATGACCTTTTGGCAGGTGATTATATTAAAAATGATAAAGATCATGCAAACGAAGCATACTTAGTTCTTGATTCAAATAATGAACTTGATGACTATGTTCTTTATGGCTTGGGACTTTTAGAAGATGATCAAATGAACAAGATTTTAAAAGGCATTGTTAATAATCAAAGAGTTGATGATCCAATTGATTTTGATTCTATTATTGGAAAGACATATAAAGTTTTAGATCAATCAGATTATTTTGTTTATGATGAATCGTTGGGAAAGGTTGTTGATTTTAGATTATATATAAAATCTATTAAAGTTGAAAATCCAGAAACCAAAGAAATGGTTGAAACAAATCCAATTTATGATGCAACTTATGGTCAAATGAAGTATATGGCTGCATATAAAAAAGCTTATGACGATTGTCAAAATGAGGTAAAAATTGTTGGTATTGTTAGATTAAATGAAACTACAAAATCTGGAACACTTAAATCTGGTGTTGCATATACAAAATATTTTACCGAACAAATAATCAATTACAGAAATAGCAGAATCGAAACAATTGGAATTTCTGAAAATGATATGGCAAAAGTTAATATTAAAGTGCCAAAAACAATTGCACTTTACATTAAATCTTTTGAATCAAAAGAAAATGTAACTGGTTTTATTGATGCTTACAATGCACAAGCAGACAAAAATGACCAAATTACATATTCAGATGTTGCTGGTTTTATTATGAGCACAGTGTCAACAATTATCAATGCTATCACTTATGTACTTATTGCTTTTGTTAGTGTTTCACTTGTGGTTAGCTCTATTATGATTGGAATCATCACTTATATTTCAGTTATTGAAAGAACAAAAGAAATTGGAGTTTTAAGAAGTATTGGTGCATCTAAAAAAGATGTTAAGAGAGTGTTTACTGCTGAAAGCTTTATTATTGGTCTTGCTAGTGGTGTGTTTGGAATTGCTGTGTCATTCCTTCTTACCATTCCAATCAATATCATTATGAAGCATTTCACAGGAATTGGCGGACTTGCAGTTCTTCCTTGGGGTGGAGCATTAATCTTGATTGCAATTAGTGTTTGTTTAACATTGATTGCCGGTCTTCTTCCAGCAAGATTTGCTGCTAAAAAAGACCCTGTTGTTGCACTTAGAGCAAACTAATAAACAAAAGACTAAGAAAAACTTTCTTAGTCTTTTTTATTGTTTAATTTGTGAAAAATCAAAATAAATGATATTAAACATTTTGTTTAAAAGGGATATATGTGATAAGATTAAATTGTGAAAAAATATCGTTATAAAGGATATTGAGATTATGAAAAATATTTTGAAAAAAATTTTGGTTTTTATGTTAATTGTTATTCCAACAGCTGCAATGCTTGTGGGTTGTGGAAAAGATAAAACTGATCCACCACCAGAAACACCTGCAACTCCAACAGCACCGGTTACTCCTGCTGCACCACCAGCAGAAACACCTGCAACAATGACAGGAATTACTGCAACAATTGTTGGTGAGCATACTGAGTTTGTTTATGATGAAGAATCAAACACAATTAAGTTTGAGTATGGCACAGAAGTTGAACTTGAAAAATCAGATATTGAAGTTATTGCAAATTATAGCGACAATACAACATCAATTGTTTCTGCTTTTGAAGTTGATTTAACATCAATTAATTCTGGTCTTGCTGCTGGAAATTATAAACTTTTGGTTGAAGTTGATGAACTTGAAGCAGAAATTAATGTTGAAGTTTCTGAAAAAAAGATTCAAAAACCAGTTTATGTGAAAGATAACAATATTCACCCATATATCAAAAACTTATCAACACCATTTGAAATTTCATTTGAAAGTTTTGATGAAAACACAATGAAAATTGTTGAAGGTTCTGTGACCTCAGCAGATGAAGCTGGTGTTTATCAAGTTAGAATTGTTCCAAATGACAACTATGTTTGGGAAGAGTTTGATGAAACAAACAAAGAAGAACTTGTTTTTGAATGGGAAATCACAAGAGCTCCAATTATTATGTCTAGCCCTGCTGAACTTGAATTTGTTTATGATGGCACAGAAAAAACTCTTGTTTTTGTCGATTATAACAATGAATCAAAATTTGAAGACTTTTTTGAAGTTGTTTCAGGTGATATTTCAGCAACAGCCGTTGGTGAATATACAGTTGTAATTAAGCTTAAAGAAGCTGCTGCAAAAAATTATCAAATTTATGAGATTGAATGGACAGAATCTGTTGATTTTGAATATAACGAAGACAGAACAGAAATTACATTTAACTGGAAAATTGTTAGCAATGTTTAATGGGGAATTTTATGGAAAATGAAGACAAAAAAGTTAGTAAATCATCTTTGTTTTTGGTGTTTGTTGGCATTATATTGATTTTGGTGGGAATAGTCTTGCCACAACTTATGTTTAAATCGCCAGATGGTGAATATTCAATTGATTATGTTTCAACAGTTAATGATGGGGCATATAACCTTGAAATTGAATCAGACAGAAGACTTAATGTTGATGATGAAATTATTTTGAAAGTTTCTTCTTTTGGTGAAACAAAAACTTATAAACTTGAATTTATTATTGCAATTGAAGATGAATATATATACAGAATTATTGATTATAAAAAAGACTATTCAGACAAATATGGTGAAATTAAAGTTGAATCAGTTTCTGGCAAAAATTTAATTTTTGTTTATGAAGATGATTTATTTAGTGAATTTGAAAATTTTAAAAGCAATGCCGGAAAGATTATTTTGACAGTTTTCCCATGTTTCTTTGGTGTTCTATTTATATTGATTGGGCTTATTTCAAACTTTGCAAAAACAAAGTTTAAAACAATTGTAAAAGCAAAACAAGAGTTTGTTGCTGGAGTTATTTCGGTTGATGAAACTAGATTTGAACCAAAAATTAGTTGCAAATATTGTGGACTTGACAATAATATAAATAATTCAAAATGTGATTATTGTGGAGCACCGCTTATCAAAAAACAAAAAAATTAAACAAAAAAAAGCAGATGAATTCCATCTGCTTTTTATTTTAATAAATTTTTGATATCTTCTTTAAAAAATTGCCAGTTCTTTTTTAAACTGTCGTAAGAAAGTTTGTTTTCAACCTCATCAAAGTTTACCCAAACAAGGTCGTGGGTGTCGGTTGAATCATTATCGCTCTTTCCACAATCAATTGCAACATACATATAGCATACACAATTTTCTCCTCTTGGAGTGGTGTATTTGTCTATATACGGCTTTATTGAATCAATAATTTTGCAATCTCTTTTAGTTTCTTCAGCAGTTTCGCGAACGGCACATTCTTCAAGAGTTTCACCTTCTTCAAGATGTCCTTTTGGAAATGTGTAATCATTATAATAATCTCTAAAAATAAGTGCTATTTGTTTGGTTTCAAGGTTTACAACAACACAACCAGCTTTTTTTGTTTCCATAATAATCTCCTGTATTTATTTTAGCAGATTGTTTTGTATTGTCAAAAGTTTTTCAACTTTTATTTAATTGACAGTTTGGCTAATTAGTGCAATAATGATTTTGTGTAGGAGGAAGACAGTATGCTTGGTTTAAATAAAGATAGGGTTGAACTTGTGCCTCATGATGATAGTTGGGCGGTTGAATTTGAATCAGAAAAGAAGAAATTGAAAAAACTTTTAGGCAAAGCCGCAATTGATATTCAACATGTTGGCAGCACCTCAATTCCTGGGCTTATGGCAAAACCTATTTTGGACATTGCTGTTGCGGTTAAATCAGCTAGTGTGCTTAAAAAATTAATATCGGTTCTTTCTTCCGCAGGATATGATGTTAAAGATTCAATTAATGAACTTGGTGAAATTTTGGCAAGAAAGGGGACTCCTGATAACAGAACACACTATATTCATATTGAAGTTTTGAATAGTATGTTTTGGAATAATCATATTTTGTTTAGAGATTATCTCATTAAACATCCTGAATATATCAAAGAATATGAAGATTTGAAGAAAGATATGTTTGAAAGGTTTAAAGATGAAAGAAAACTTTATACCGCTGCAAAAAATGATTTTATTGAAAAAATCTTAGATTATGCAAGAGAAGAACAACAAATGGCAAAATGATAGAAATGTTTCTATCATTTTTTTATTAAAAATTTTCTAAAATACTTTAAAAATTATTACCTTATTGTTATAATGAATTTAGAAATAAAACAAAGGAGAAATAATTTTATGAAATGGAACGAAATTTGGGACAGTATTGTTAACTTTTTTGAAAACAATATCTGGAACATTGTGAAATTTTTTGCAATTTTATTTATTGGAATTGTTGCCATTAAGCTTGTTATTAATGTTACCAACAAACTTTTAAATAAGGCAAAAATGGAAAAGATTGCACAACAATTTATTATGGGTGCAGTTAAAGTTGCACTTTACTTGATTTTGGTTCTTGCACTTTTAAGCACAATCGGAATTGAAGTTACCGGAATCATCACAGCACTTAGTGCACTTATTCTTGCTGTTGGTATGGCTCTTCAAAACAACATTGCAAACCTTGCAAACGGTGTGATTATTGTTGCAACAAAAATGTTCAAAAAGGGCGATTGGATTTCTGTTAACGGAGTTAGTGGTGGTGTTGTTGATATTAACTTTTTCTTTACAACAATCAACACTTCTGATAACAAAAGAGTAACTATTCCTAATAGTGCAATTGTTAATGGCGAAGTTGAAAATGCTGGTGCAAACAAAACCAGAAGAATTGACTTCACATTCTCAGTGGCTTATGAAACTGATGTTGAGCTTGTTAAAAAGATTGTTATTGATGTTATGAAGAGCAATGGAAAGATTATTGACAATGACAAGAACACACCATTCTGCAGACTCAAAACTCTTGGTGCTAGTAGCATTGATTTCTTTGCAAACTGTTGGGTTGACAAAGAAGATTATTGGGATGTTTATTATTATGTGGTTGAAACCGTGTATAATGAATTTAAGAAAAATGACATTTCTATTCCATACAATCAACTTGAAGTTAGAACAAGAACAGACAAAGTTGTTATGCCTTTTAACAAAGAACCACTTCAACAAAGAGTTGAAAAGGAAAGAATGGTTGAAGAGCATTTTGATTTAGAAACAGCTGATTTAACAAAACTTTTCAAAAACAAAAAGAAAGCTAAAAAGGCAAAGAAAACAGAAGAAAAGAAATAATTTCATAAAATAAAAAAACACCAGAAATGGTGTTTTTTTGTTGTTTATTTTATAGGTTGAGAGCCATTTGAATCAGGATAAGCATTGTTTATGTCTTCAACGAAAGAGTCAATGTTTTCTCCATATAAATTAAAATATTGGTAGTTTAGAGGATTTGATGATTCTATAACTCCTAATATTCCATCAAAAATCATAGATTCCATTTCAATAATTGAATCTAACGATTTTTTAGGAGTTAATGTCATTTTTATTATTCCAATAGGGTAAACATTTTCGTCTGCATCAAAATAAGAATAATTGCCATTTAATGTCAATTTTTCTATTGGGCTAATTGATGCTTCAATCATAATTTGCTCAGAAACTGGATTTTGATAATCAAAATCAACAGCAATCATACCTTTGTTTTTGTCTAATGCACCAACAAAAACATCAGATGGGTTGAAGTTTTTATCTAATAAATAACCTCTAACTAATTTATTTTCATATTCAAACATAACTCCTGTATAATTCGCACCAATATCAGAGTATGGGCTTTTATATGCGGCTATATTATAGATATTAACTATTTTACTATCCATCATAAATCCTCCCTTTATTATTTTTTATTATAATTATCCATTATTAATTGTCAATACCTTAAATTTTTTATAAATGTTAAAATTTGCTGAAAAAAAGACACAATGATAGTGTCTTTAAATTTTAAATTCAAACATAACATTTGTTGCAGAAATTCCGCAACATTCTCTAATTCTTTCGCTAATAATTTTGCCACCGTTTTTCTTGTAAAAACTGCAGCCAATATGGTTGTCTTTGAGTGCTTCAATATGAATTTTGTGAATACCATGTTCTTTTGCAATGTCTTTTGCAAGAGAGTAGAGTTTTCCGCCTATTCCAAGTCTATGATAATCTGGATGCACATAAAGACACATAACTTCAACAAAGTCATCTTCTTTTTCAACTTCTTTAACAATCATTGTTGCAACAACTTTGCCGTCAGCTTCGGCAACATAGTTGTTTGGATTTGTTTTGATTCTGTTTATACATTCTTCATGATAAGCAGGGTCGTTATCTTTGTTTTCAAAGTGTTTATTGATATTTTCTACACCAAAAATGTGAGGATAGGCAGAAAGCCAACCAAGCCATCTTATTTTTAATGTTTCTGGTTCGTCACTAACTGTTGTGTGTCTGATTGTGATATCCATAAAACCTCCTTAAAGTCTGCCGCTCATCAAGTTTCCTGAATTGTATTTTTTGAGACCTTTGTTAAAACAGAAAAATGCAAGGGCAACCCAAATTGCAACAACTGCAACAAGACCTATCATCCACCAAATGTTTGGTGTTAAAAAGAAATATTGAGCAGGAACAAATGTATAGAAAAATGTTGGAATAATTGTAAAGAATAAAGCTTTTACTGTTAAGTTGTAAATAGCAGGTGGGTAGTTTGCAGCTTTGTTGATTGTTCCCTCAACAGATTTTGCAACAGCATCACCTTTTTTGATATAAAAGCAAATGCTAACAAAAACAGCATAAACTGCAGCATATAAGATTCCAGCCAAAATAATTACAGGAATCATAATTAAATACCAATACCATGGTGCACCAATGATTGCAAGAACAACAAAAGCATAAATTATGTCACCAATTCCTGAAACATCGGTTGAAGAACAGCAAGTGTTGATTAATACAGATTTTGGTTGTGTTAAAAACACATCAAGTTTTCCGTCATAAACGATATCTTTTATTCTCCATGTGCCATAAAAGAATATGTGAGAAACTCCAAATGCACCAGCAGCAATTCCAAATAATAACAATGTTTCATCAAAACCATATCCGCCAATATCGGTGACAAGTTTAAAGATTATTGTCCACTGGATAATGAAGAATAAGTCATTTAAAACCATCATTAAAAGTTGCATATAGAAAGATGCTTTATATTTATATTCTTTTTTAAGGTTTAGTTTGAAGTAACTAAAAATTAATTTTAAATTATTTTTAACCGCCATTCATATTCACCTTCTTTGTTCCAAGTTTATAAACAATCATACCAATCACTAAGAATATGGTTAGGTAAAATACCTGAGAGATTGCGACTTTTGTAAATAATTCCCACGAAAAGTTTGCAAGAAGTTTGCATGGTCCACTCATCATTGAATAGATTGGACTATAATTGATAAATGGTTGCAACCAGTTAGGGAAGAATTCTGGTGGAAAGAATAAGCCAAAAAGCATAATAAATTTTTGAATTATCCAAGTAAATGGTGTTGATTCTTCAATCCAAAAGGCAAGAAGTCCAACGATTCCATAAACAACACAAAGAAGAAGTGTTGCAAGAATTAATGATAACAAAATTGGCAAAACAAAACTAATTTGAAAATTTTCAATAGGTCCAACTAAAATGAGTCCCATCAAAATTGCAGTTGGAATCAAAAAGCACAATTTATAAACACAAAGTCCACTTTGTGAAGCAATTTGATAAGAATAATAATTGTAAGGTTTGTTTAATTGGTATGCAATTTTGCCAGACTTGATATCCGCAGAAAAGGCTCTTGTTGTGGCTCTTCCGTTTAAGGCATACATAAGTATTTCTGCCATAATCATATACCAAAGCATCATTTTAAGTGAGTAGCCATTAATTAAAGTTCCGCCACCGCTTCCACCATAAATGAATTTCCAAAGTTCTTTGAAAATGTAGATGATAACAGCAAAAGATATAACTGAAGTGATAGAGTTTCCAAGAGTTTTGCTTTCTTGTTTGAAACTGGTTTTAAAAATTGAAAAATACTTATTCATTTTCACCTCTGTAGATATCTTTTATGATGTCTTCAAGTGGGGTGCTAGATATTGTTATATCTTGAATATCGTCAGCCTTGAACAAACTTAAAAGTTCTTCAATGGTTGACTTGTTCATATCGACTTCAATTTTATAAAGTGTATCTTTTGCTTTTAAAACAGTGATGCCATCTTTTTCTTTGATTTTGACATCGTTTTTGAGGTTTACATCAACAATCTTTTTGTTTAAATAATGATACTTTAAGTTTTTCATTGAATCGTCTAAAACAATTTTTCCGTTGTTGATGATAATAACTCTTTTGCAAACTTCTTCAATATCACCAACATCGTGAGATGTGAAGAAGATGGTTGTTTTGAGTTCTTTGTTGATTTTTTTGATAAGTTTTCTAAGTGTTTCTTTTGCAATAGGGTCTAAGCCAATTGTTGGCTCATCAAAGAAAAGCATTTTTGGATTATGAAGAAGACTTGCAACCATTTCGCATTTCATTCTTTGACCTAAGCTTAAACTTTTTACTGGTTGGTGAATAAAGGCTTCAATTTCAAAAATCTTTGAAAGTTCTGCAATTCTTTCTTCAAGGTCTTTCTTTTTAATGTCATAAATTGAGCCAAAAAACTTGAAGTTTTCATAGGCTGAAAGATGCACCCAAAGTTGTTCTTTTTGTCCGAACACAGAACCGATTTCATAAGAAAGTTTAACTCTTTCTTTGCTTGGATTAAATCCTAAAACTTTAATATCACCACTGGTTGGATAAAGTATGCCGGTGAGCATTTTTATTGTGGTTGATTTTCCAGCACCATTTGGACCAATAAATGCAACAGCTTCACCTTCTTCAACAGAAAATGAAATGTTATCAACAGCCGATTTGATTTGTTTGTCTTTTTTAAAAATACATTTTTTGCCATTTGTTTTGACAGCTGGTTTTTTAACTGTAAAATCTTTTCTTAAATTTTGAACTTCAATAACTTTCATAATCTGCCTCCTTAAAACAAGTTATAATATTTTGAGTATAACATAATAAATTTTAAAGTAAAATATATTTTGTGAAATTTTGTTATTTTTTAATAAAAAAATAAAAAAGATAGAATTTTCTATCTTTTTGTGATTAAATGTTAAATTGTTTTGTTTTTGTTTAAAAATATACATTTTAAAACCTAACTACACCACCAGTAACAGAGATTGTTTCGCCAGTGATAAATGAACTTTCTTGACTTGCTAAAAAGAAAATTGTATTTGCAACATCTTCTGGTTTTCCAAGTCGTTCAAGTGGGGTAGAGCTTATAATTGCAGTTCTGTCTGAATCTGATAAATAGCTGGTCATTTTTGTATCAATGCAACCAGGTGCAACAGCATTGATTCTGATGTTTGGAGCAAACTCAACAGAGATTGATTTTACAAATCCAATAAGACCGGCTTTACAAGCAGAATAAACAGATTCTAAGCTGCCACCAGTTTGACCATAAATTGATGACACAACTTCAATTGTTCCATACTTTTGTTTTTGAAATTGTTTTAAAACTGTTTTAACGAAAAGAATTGTGCCTCTTAAATTTATATTAATAATGTTGTCGATTTCTTCGGTTGTTTTTTCGGTTAAAAGTTGAACCTCTTCGGCTTTTCCTGCACAGGCAACAAAAGTGTCAATATATTCAAATTCTTTGACTGCAGAGTTTACAAAACTTTCAATATCACTTTCACTTGATTGGTCACATCTAACAGCCAAAACATCAATATTATAAGATTTGAGTTCTGAAATAAATTCTGTATCAAATGAGTTTAAATAAGTTAAAGCAAGATTATAGCCGTTTTGTGCAAATTTTCTTGCGGTTGCTTTTCCAATATCTCCGAAAGCTCCTGAAATTATAGCGGTTTTTCTAATCATAAGTTCTCCTTTGATTTAATAAGATTAATGATATTGTGAATAACAATGTTTTCGTTTGAATTATTTTCAATTACAATATCATATTGCGATGGACTATATTCTAATGAATTTGCATCTCTTTTTTTGAAATATTCTTCACTGATTCCATCACGATTTAAAATTCTTTCAAATCTAACAGATTCAGGTGCAGTGATTAAAATTTTAATATCACACTCATTGAAAAATTTCATAAGTGGAAGAAGAGCATATTCTAATACGATATATTTTGCGGTTGATTTTTGAATCATATCATCAATAATTTCAGTCATAAGTTTTTCTGAAAGATTGTTGATTTGACCAAGTTTTTCTTTATCCTCAAAAACAATATCACCAAGTTTTTTTCGAATAATGTTTCCATTGTTGTCAAAAACAGAAGGAGTATTCCATTTTGTTACAAGGTTTTTAAATGAATCTGTTTCAATGGTTAAGTGAGACACTTTATCAAAATTTATAACTTCTGCAGAAATTTCGTTTGCTAAGATTTCTGCAAGATGAGATTTTCCTGTTCCACTTTTTCCTGTGATTCCAATAATCATAATATGCTCCATAAAATAAAATGCAGATATTTTGTATCTGCATTTAGTTTAATACTAGTTTTTTTTATTGTCAATTATTCATTTGGTTGTGGTTGATATTGACTATAAAATAAGTTGCCAAGTCTTTTGGCAAGGATTTCAGGACCTTCACAGTGCATTGTTTTGAGTTTTGCTTTTTCAGCACCTGCAATATTTTCTAATTTGTCATCAATAAAGATGCTTTCATCGGCTTTGATATCATAAACAGAGCAGGTGAAATCGAAGATATCTGTGTTTGGTTTTGCCATACCAACAAGGTGTGACAATACAAAACCGTCAAAATATCTTACAAAATCGCTGTTTTGAATTTTGAACCCAGTTTCAGGAATTGAGTTTGACAAAAGAATAACTTTAAATCCGTCGTTATGCAATTTTTCAGCAAGGGCTAAAACTGCTTTGTTTTCTTTTATGCATTCTGGAATGTTGTCTAATATTTTTGGAACAACAGTTGCAGCTCTTGGATAATGTTCTGCTGCAATATTGTAAAGGTCATCGCGGGTGAGTTGTCCCATTTGATATTCGTCAAAAGCTTGTTTGAAGATAGGATTCTTTTTTATTGCAATCAAAATTCTTAGAGCTTTAAACTTATCAATGAGTCCAAATTTACTTGCCATAAGTTTATAATCAACACTAGCAAGAACCCCCATATAATCAAATATTACATTTCGTAACATAAAAAATCTCCTAAAAAAGTCGTTAATACCGAAAAACTATAACATAATATTGTTAATTTGTCTATATTTTTTTAATTTATATTTTGAAAATTCATTTTGTTGTGATAACATAGAATTATCAAATAAAGGAGTGTGTTTATGTTTGAGATTTTAGAAAAAAGATTTTTAAACGAAACTGTGTGTGAGATGCAAATTCATGCACCATTTGTTGCAAACAAAGCAGAACCTGGTCAATTTATCATTTTGAGAGTTGATGAAAATGGTGAAAGAATTCCTCTTACTATTGCAGGATTTGATAGAAAAAAAGGAACAGTTAAAATTATTTTCCAAGTTGTTGGAAGCACAACAGAACAATTGAAACACAAAAATGTTGGTGATTTTATTCAAGATTTTGTTGGTCCACTTGGAAATGCAACTGAAACAGAAGGCATTAAGTCTGTTTGTGTTGTTGGTGGCGGTGTGGGCTGTGCAATTGCTATGCCTGTTGCTGAAAAATTTGCAGCACAAAAAACAGCTGTTACATCTGTTATTGGTTTTAGAAACAAAGACCTTGTTATTTTGGAAGATGAATTCAAAAAGGCTTCAAAAGAACTTGTGGTTATGACTGATGACGGAACTTATGGCAGACAAGGAAATGTTTGTGTTCCACTTGAAGAAATGCTTTCTTCTGGCAAAAAGTTTGATAAAATTTTTGCTATTGGACCACTTATTATGATGAAGTTTGTTGTTCAAACTGCAAAGAAATATAATATTCCTTGTGTGGTTTCAATGAACCCTATTATGATTGATGGAACTGGTATGTGTGGCGGATGCCGACTTACCGTTGATGGCCAAATGAAATTTGCTTGTGTTGATGGTCCTGATTTTGATGGTTATCTTGTTGATTTTGATGAGATGATGAGAAGAAATCAAATGTATGTTGGTTTTGAAAGAAAGAAACACGAAGAAACCTGCAACTTATTCAACAAGGAGGTAAAATAATGGCTGAAATTCCAAATATGAAAATGACAAAAAATGAAATGCCTACTCAAGAACCAAAAAAGAGAGCAAAGAATTTTGATGAAGTTGCTTTGGGTTATGATGAGGCTGTGGCTATTGACGAAGCTAAAAGATGTTTAAACTGTGTTAATATGCCTTGTGTGGCAGGTTGTCCTGTTAAAATTCATATTCCTGAATTTATTGCAAAAATCAAAGAAGGCGACTTTGAAGCTGCTTATCAAATTATCAGTCAAACTTCAAGTCTTCCAGCAGTTTGCGGAAGAGTTTGTCCTCAAGAAACACAATGTGAATCAAAATGTGTTAGAGGAATCAAAGGTGAACCTGTTGGCATCGGCAGACTTGAAAGATTTGTTGCTGACTTCCACAATGCTCATAGCGATGCAAAAGAAATTGTTGCAAAACCAAACGGACATAGAGTTGCCGTTGTTGGTTCTGGTCCATCAGGACTCACTTGTGCAGGTGACCTTGCTAGAAAGGGTTATGCTGTTACTGTTTTTGAAGCACTTCACAAAGCTGGTGGTGTGTTAGTTTATGGTATTCCAGAATTCAGACTTCCAAAAGCTATTGTTCAAAAAGAAATCGATAAGCTTGAATCAATGGGTGTTAAAATTGAAACAAACATTGTTATTGGAAAAACTTTAACAGTTGATGAACTCTTTAAAATGGGTTTTGAAGCTGTGTTTATTGGTTCTGGTGCTGGACTTCCAAGATTTATGGGAATCAAAGGTGAAGGCTTAAATGGTGTTTATTCTGCAAATGAATTTTTAACCAGAGCAAACCTTATGAAATCTTATGAAAAGAACACAACAACACCTATTATGAAAGGTGGAAAAGTTGCTGTTGTTGGTGGCGGAAATGTTGCTATGGATGCTGCTAGAACCGCTCTTAGACTTGGTGCAGAAAAAGTTTATATTGTTTATCGTAGATCAATGGAAGAACTTCCTGCAAGAAAAGAAGAAGTTGAACATGCTATTGAAGAAGGTGTTGAATTTAAACTTTTAAACAATCCTGTTGAAATTTTGGGCTATGAAAATCCTAATGATAAGAGAGATCCAAAGAACGGATTTGTTACAGCAATTAAATGTATTAAAATGGAACTTGGTGAGCCAGATGAACAAGGCAGAAGAAGACCAATTGAAGTTCAAGGTAGTGAATTTGATTTGGAAGTTGACACTGTTATTATGTCTATTGGCACATCTCCAAACCCACTTATCAAGGCCACAACAAAAGGTTTAGATACCAACAAATGGGGTGGAATTATTGTTGAAGAAAACACTGGAAAAACATCAAAAGATGCTGTTTATGCTGGTGGTGATGCGGTTACTGGTGCTGCAACAGTTATCTCTGCTATGGGTGCTGGAAAAGTTGCTGCTGAAGCAATTGATGAGTATTTAAAGAAAAAATAAAAACTGCAAAATTATTAAAAATATTCTGCAAAAAAATATAAAAATGGGCTAATTTGCCCATTTTTTTGTGAAAAAATTAAATTTTGCATTTTATTGAATAAAAAAAATAAGTATGATATAATTTTTTTGAGGTAGATATTTATGCGAAAACAATTAACAGAAGCAGGTGAAATTGAAAGAAGTTTGAATACCACTTTTCGACCTGCAATTTGGACAAAGTTTACAAAGGCAATAAAAGAGTTTAATCTTATTGAAGAAGGTGACAAAATTGCCGTTTGTATTTCCGGTGGAAAAGACAGTATGCTTCTTGCAAAACTTATGCAAATGCTTCAAAAAATAAGTGATGTTCCATTTGAAATTGAGTATATTTCAATGGATCCAGGATATAATGAAAAAAATCGCAAAAAAATAGAAGAAAATGCAAAAAAAATAGAAATCCCTGTAAATTTCTTTGAAAGCAATATTTTTGATGTTACGGCATCAGTTGGCGGAAATCCTTGTTATCTTTGTGCAAGAATGAGAAGAGGTCACTTATATGCAAAAGCAAAAGAACTTGGCTGCAATAAAATTGCCCTTGGTCATCACAAAAACGATGTTATTGAAACAACTGTTATGGGTATGTTTTTTAGTGGGCAAATTCAAGGAATGCTTCCAAAACTTAAAAGTACAAACTTTGAAGGTATGCAACTTATTCGTCCGCTTTATTATGTTGATGAAATTGATATTAAAAAGTGGAGAGATAAGAATAATTTAGATTTTATTGCTTGTGCTTGTAAACTCACAGAAGGTCTTGCAAAAGGTGATGAAAATTCTGCAAGGCACAAAACAAAACAAATTATTGAAGACTTAAAAAAGGATATTCCTGACCTTGAAGAACATATTTTGAAAAGTTTGACAAATGTTCAACTTGATACAATTGTTTCTTATAAACTAGACGGCGAAAAACATAGCTTTTTAGACAAATTTAAAAAAGATGAAAAATAATTATTTTGTTTGCTTATAGCGGTTTAAAATGATAAAATGATTTTAGGAGAAATTTTATGGAAACTGAAAGACTTGATGATATTAAAAAAGAACAAATTAAATCTATTGTGCTTTCATCTGTTTGCATTGTGCTTGGAATATTGTTTTGCATTATTCCGTTAAAAATGCATATGTTTGTTGAAACTGTTGTTTGTTTTGCTATTTTGCTTTATGGTATTGCTGCAATTGTTGTGTATTGTTTGTGGAATGCAGAAGATAAGAGTATGACACTTTTAATTAAAGGTGCAGCAGCAACAGCTGTTGGTTTGCTTTTAATATTTGTTCCTGCACTTTTGGTTGTTTGTATGGGACTTATTGTTGTGCTTTCTGGTGCGATTTATATTAAGTCTGCAATTCTTGACAAAAAGGCAGGGGACACAAAGTGGTGGATTGCGGTTATCTTTGGTGTGGTTCTTGCTGTTCTTGGCATTATTACAATAATTTTATATAACACAGCAGTCGGAGCAAAAATTGCAATGATTATTTATGGTATAACAATTATTCTTGATGGCAGTGTTAGATTATTTTATACATTTGTTATTCAAAAAGAATTACATTCTTTGTTTGAAAAACAAGAAACAACAGAAGAAGCAACTGTTGAAACAAAAGAAGAAACAGTTATTGAAGAAACAAAACCTGCAAAACAAGAAGCGGTTGAAGAAGATGAAAACGACGGCGGTGTTGAAGGTTTTGTTGACACTGATGAAGCTGAAGAAGATGAAGAAACAGAAAAAGAAGGTTTTTAATAAACAAATAAAAACACTTGGAAAAGTCCAAGTGTTTTTTTTATTGCAAAAAATTAAGAAAAGTCTAAGTCTGAAACCATACCAAAATAAGTTCTTGACAATTTGAGTGATTTGTCACAAGCTGCAAAAATCTTGTCCATATCAAGTGGTTTAAATCTAGTGGTATAGTTGTTTTCAATTGAATTATCAAGTGCAATTTTAAGAGCTGCTGCAATGGTTTGTGAAACGATTCTTCCAAGCTCATTTGTGTAATAGCTGTAAGACTTATCTTGGTGCATATAGATTGTTGAAAGGTCGTGGTCGGTTTTGTCAATAGTTAAGCCATTTGTTAAAATATCAATTACATTTCCTTCTTTTAAGAGAAGGTATTTATTGTTTCTTAAAAACTTTTCAACAAGGGCAGGTTCTTTTGTTTGATACATTTGACTTGCCATAATTTTTTCAGCTTCGCCATCAAACATTTCAGCGGTTGACAAATCTCTTTCAGGAAAGGCAAGAACAATGTCTCTCCAAAGTTCTGAGTTGACGGAGTTTATGTTAAGATTTGAAAAACCGGTTTGAAAGATGTCACCAGCTTCATAGCTAACAACAAAAATTTGTTTTAAAATTTGTCTGATTTCATCTTCTGTATAGCAGAGCATTTCAAGTGTGCTTTTAAGAGCATCTTCAACATAGTTTACGGTTGAAAAATAGCCGTAACAGTGTGCAAAAATGTTTATGTTTCGAACATTTCGACAAGCCTCTTGAACCATTAATCTGTTGCCGTTTTTGTCGCATACAATTGGAAGAAAAAGAGCATCAACAATATCATAAGATTCTTTTATGTGGTTTCTTAAATGTTCTTCTTTGTCTTCATCAAAATATCTTGCAGCGGTTTCGCCCATATAGTGGCTGTGAACGATTGAAACAAGGTTGGCTTCGGCATTGATTCCAAGAAGTCGTTGTATCATTTTTGCAACAAAGTTTGCATCTTTGTCGTTGGTTGTTCCAATTCCACCAAAACATAAAATGGTTGGTTTTGTGAGATTTATATGGTTAATATCCATTTCTCTCCAATGAATTGGATTTTTTTTGTCATAAGTAATTCGTTGACCAAATCTTTGTTCAACTTTTATATCGTCTGGAAATGTGATGCCTTGAATAATCATAGTTTTATCCCCTTAAAATACACAAAAAGTATAACAAAGTGAAATTTGATTTTCAATATAACTCAAAAATTTTTGTATAACTTTTATTTATCGGTAAATCATTTTTTATAAGGAGATAAAATATGAAAAAAGTAAATCCGTTTTATGAAGAAAATGCAGTTCCTGTTGATGGAACATTTAAAGAACTAAAGAACTTGTGTTTAAAACCTTATGATAAAAACACAGCTTCGCCTTACACAAAAACCAGAATGATTTTGATGAATGGCACAGAATTTGAAGCAAATTGGTTTATGCATCAATTTAACAGACATTGCAATAATAATGATATTAGAAGAGAACTTGCAAATATCAGAAGACATGAACAGCAACAACAAAAAATGATTGCAAGTTTAAAGCCTATTGATGAAACCGACCTTGAAACAACCATTAGTTATGAACAACTTGCGGTTGACCTTACTGCAATACTTGCAAAGCATGTGAAAGATGAGTCGGTGAAATCTGCTTTGAATTTTGCTCTTCTAGAAGATTTTGACCATCTTTATAGATTTTCTAATTTGCTTGAAGAAGAAGAGGGAAAGTCTGCAAAAGATATTGTGCTTAAATACACAGAAATTATGCCGGGAAGACCAACAATTTCTGAACACAGACACCCATTTGACAGTATTAACAAGTTTATTTGCAATATGTCTGCAGATTTGTTTACAAAGCTTACAACAAACATTATCACTGGTGCTGAGCAACAAACAATGAATTATTATATGAACATTGCAAATGTGCATAAGTCTGAAAAGGGCAGAAAATTATATTCTGAAATTGCTATGATTGAAGAACAACATGTAACTGAATATGGAAGCCTTTTAGACACAAACTGTTCTTGGCTTGAAAATTGGGTTATGCATGAATATACAGAGTGTTATTTGTATTATTCTTGCTATCAAGATGAAACCGATGAAGACATTAAAGCGGTTTACAAGCAAATGTATTATGAGGAGTGTGGACACCTTCAAAAAGCTGCTGAAATGCTTGAAAAATATGAGGGAAAAGAGTGGAAATGTTTGTTTCCGTGTGGTGGAGATTTTCCAGAACTATTAAAGTTTGAAGGCAATATTGAATATATTAGAGATGTCATTGAAAGCACTGTGCATTTTACAAAAGACAGAGAAGGGTATATTGATTCAAGAGATGTTGGCGAAAAATCTGATTTCAAAAAATATAATAAGCAAGTTTGTAAAACCGAAGCACAAGTTCCAAGTCATATGGTGATTAAAGAATATATTCAAAAAAATGGAGAAGATTATAGATATCAAACAAAAGACCACCCAATTCAAGAACTAGCTGACAGAACAACGGATAATATTTTGGTTGGAAGATGTTAAAATAAAAAAAGACACTTGGATTTTCAAGTGTCTTTTTTGTTTAACTTCTTTCAAAAATTTCCATTTGAAGAAATTCAGAATCGTCAGGCATTGGTTGTGGTCTTTTTTGAGGAGTTGGTTTTTGCCAGTCAGAATGGTCTGGTTCATAAGTCACATCATCTGTGAGCCACAAACTGCTTGAAGCAGAATATCTTTTAACAGGAAAACTTGTTGGGCTGTAAACGATTTTTGGTGGAATATGTGAATCAATAACTTTTTTCACTTGTTCATCAGTTGCATCAAGATTATATGCAAATGTGCTTTGAGCAGTGTAAAATTTCACAAATTCGTCAATTTCAGGAAGCACAGATTGCCAACCATACCAGTCAGCAATATATGGTTTTTTGTTTGGAATATTGCAGTCACAAAGCTCAATGAAATATGGTTTTCCGGCAGCTGCACAATTTCTAACAATGTGTTCAATTGCAGAGCATGGAGCTTTTCCAACAACAATGTCAAATTTATCAACAGGAGTGTTTGCATCAAAAAATTGGTCATAAGGGGTGACATTCATATTTTCAAGGGTTTGTTTGTCTAAAAAGAATCGTCTATCCATTGTTGATGAATGTTCAAACTCTTCACCAAAAAGTATTGATGAATATGGAATGATTCCCGCACCAACATCTAAAATGTGTGATGACTTTTTATTTGGTGAAAGTTCACTAACAATTTCAACAAAGTCTTTTTGTGGCTTTGATGATGAAAGTTGAATCTTTTTAATTAAGTGAAGTCTTGCGGATTCAATCATTTTTGGAAGTTCTTCTTTTGTGTGTTTACCTCCAACGACAATTAAGTTTGCATTTTCAAGCAAAAAGTTTGCATATTTGTTTGGTGCAGCTTTGAGTTCTTCAAAATTGTGAACAGAAAAAGCCACAAACATTCTGAAAAGATTGATTAAGTTATAGTCGTTGTCATAACCAAGAATATGTGTTGCGATATATTCTTTTAAAAACTCTTCATTTATCTTTTTCATATTGACACTCCCCATATATGGTTATTATATCATAAATAATATATATTGTCAATAATGTTGAAAATTTGCGGTGATATTTGCAGCCGTGTTTAAATAAAATAAAAAAATACCTATTTTTTTAGGTATTTTTTATTGTTTTTAATTAAGCAGCAGATTCTGCTTGTTTTTCAAATTCTTTTCTAATTCTTCTTTGTTTGTTCATAACCAAATATTTGATAGGGTTGATTAAAATTAAAAATAAAAGCAACACTTTAAATGCGGTTATGCTTGAAATTAAACCAACAATTACAAAGAGGCCATAAGAGATGATTCTGCTGATATCTTGAACGGTTTCAACAATAAATTGATGCTCTGCAATATATTCATACTTTCCAACATTTTTAATGATGGCATCTCTTTCGGTGCTGCCAAAATATTCAGAAAAATAAATAGCAATAGTTAAAAAGGCATTATAAACAATAAGAGTGGTTTTGTTGAGCCATATAACCATAATAACACAGGCAATAACAGGTAAGATGCCGATGCTTAAATAAATTGGTGTTTGTCTTAAATTTTTTTGACTATCAAATTTTTTGTAGAGCATTAATAAAAGCATTGTGATAATTGAAAATATTGAAGTTAAAAGTCCAAGACTTAAATTTGTTTTAAATGTGTAAATTGTGAGAACAACTACAATTATTTTATAAGTGCTTTTTGGACCAACAAGGGCAGCATTGAAATATGTGTATTTGATTTTTTTTCTAATATCTTTGTTTTGTTTTAAATATGAGAAATATTCTTTGAGTTCAAAACTTGAATTTTCAGGTTTTTGTGATTTTATCATAAATGAAATAGCAAATTCAATTACTGATAAAATGATTACATAAATTGCAATATTTGAATAAGATGAAACATCAATTAATAAACCTAAAATTGTTGGAACAATAATTTTTGTTATGTTGGTTAAGATGGTTGTGTGAATATTGTAGTTCTTGATGTTTTTGCGGTTTGTGAGTTCGTTTTTCATTACAAGATAGCTTGAATAATAAAAAGCATCTGAAAAACCAATGAGTGAACCAGCAAGAACAATCCATTTTGAAAGTTGTTCGCCCCAGAACACGATGGCAATAAGCAAAAACACATAAATAACAATTCCGAATCTTAAAAATCCGATTCTGTTACTTTTGTCAACAAAGTGACTAACTAAAAGATAAAATACTGCATATACAAAAAATTGAGAAATGTAGAAAAGTCCAACATTGAATAGTCCGTCACCCAGCATATTGTCTGGGGTGAGGGAAACAATGTGTGATGTTAAAAAGGTGCTAGTGAAAAGTTCTAGCACCATTCTAAGAATATGCACAGCAATAAGAGATTTTTGTGTTCTGTTTAAGTGAGGCATAATGTTTTCCTTAAAGTTATTTTTGTTCTGCAACAGTTTCTTTTGCAGGTGATTCATTTGCTGCTTGTTCTAAAGCTTTTTGAGCGGCTCTTTCAGCAGCTTTTTGTTCTTTGAGTTCTTTTTCGAATTGTTTTCTAACAAGTCTTTGTTTATACATCATAAAGAATTTAAATGGACAAATTGCAATCATTGCAAGAAGCAATATTTTAAATGCAGTGATGCTTTCAAAAGTTGCTACGATAATGAACATAATATAAACAAAAATGCTAACGATATATTTCATTACATCGTGAATCAAGTTGTGTTCTGCAATAAATTCAAAGTGACCAAGGTTTTTGATAATTGCATCTCTTTCAGCATCGCCGTAATAGTCAGAGAAGTAAATTGCAATTGTGAGGAAACAGTTTAAAATGATAAATGTTGCCTTGTTTGTGATAATCATAAAGATTATACAAGCAATGAGTGGAAGAGTTCCCACAGTTAAGTAAATTAAAAGCTTGTTTGTTTTTGGTTTATCTTCTGCTTTTCTGTATAAAATTAAAAGTCCAATAGTGATGAGTGAAAATACAGATGAAAGCAAACCAAGGCTTAAGTTTGTTTTAAATGCGAAAATTGTAAGAATAATAATTACAATTTTATAGGTTGTTTTGATACCCGCAAGTAAACCGTTGTAATATGTGTATTTGATTTTGTTGCGGTCGGTTTTGTTTTCTTTTAAATATCTTAAATATTTCATTACTTCAAGCTTTGAATCACTTGGTTTTGGAGCTTTGATAAAGAGTGAAATTACAAATTGAATAATAATGATAACAACAACATAAAGTGCGATTGTTGAGTATGAAGAAACATCAATAACAAGACCCAAAAGAGTTGGGAATATTACATTGATAAGGTTTGTGAACACAGTGTTTAAAATGCTGAATTTCTTCATATAAATTCGGTTTACAAGTTCGTTTTTCATTACATTGAAACTTGAATAATAGAAAGCATTTGATATACCGCATATTGCACCAGCGAGAACAATCCATTGTGAAATGATTTCACCCCACAAAACAATTGCAATTACGAAACAAGCATTTACAAATATTCCAATTCTGAGGAAATTGACTCTATTGCTTTTATCAACGAAATAACTGTTGATTGAATAAATCAAAATGTATGCAATGTATTGTGAAATGTAAAGAATTGCTACATTGAATAGTCCTGAGCCAAAAATGTTGTCTGGGCTAAGTGATATGATGTGTGATGTTAAGAATGTGCTTGTGAAAAGCTCTAATATAATTCTTATAAGTTGCACAGTTAAAAGTGCAGATTGATTTTTTGTTAATTTTGTTTTTGCCATAAAATTTCCTTTGTATATTTTGCATATACATTATACCTTTATAATCTTTGATTGGCAAACAATCGGACTGCCAAAAAATAAAAATGTTAAAAAATAATAAAAAATATAAAAAAATGAACTAAAAAATAGTTCATTTAATTATAGACTCTATGGTGTTATAAAGTGGTTCCATATTTTGGCTTAAATTTAAATAAAAACATCTGCCTTCATATTTGCCATTTGTTTTTCTTATTAAATTGAAACCTGAATAATCTTTTGAAACCTCAATTAAAAGTGAGTCAAATGGCATATCATTATATTTTTGTGTTTTTTTAAATTCAAGTTCAAGCCATCTGCCGTTTTGAATTGCCTGTTTGGTTTCGTTGTCTAGGCTGACTGCAAAGCCAGGCATTTCGTGGCTGTTTTGGGTTATAAATTTTAATGAAGATAAAACAGATTCAAACTTGTCGTCGCCTTTTGAAAAACTGAAAGTTTCATCATTATCATAAATTGTGATGGCGGCAGCTAAGGCAAATTTGTCGGTTAATCCAATTTGATTTGTTTCCATAAAACCTCCGTGAAGTGAAAAAATTAAGCACATTAATAACTTTGTTAGCATAATATTATTTTTTGAATAATTTAAATTAATTATGCAATAAATTCAATTTTGACATTTTTTGTTTAATGTATTATAATAAAAATATCTTAAATTTCAAAAGGAGTTTTATGGAATTAAAAGATATTAGAGTTTTTGTATGTGTCCCAGCAGTGGGCAAAAGTTATCTCTGTGAAATTGATGACAGGTTTGTTGATTTTGATGATATGAAAGCCAGATATAAATATGGCTATGAAAAATTGTCTGTTGCAGAGATGGAAAGACTTAAAGGAAACAGGGGAAAGCCACTTCGTGAAGATTCGACAGAATATATCAAAAATCAAATTATGAAATATTTAAAAGAAACTGACAAGATTTTGCTTTTTGCTCCAAATCCACAAATTGTTGAAATGATTTATGAAAATCAAATTCCTTATTGTTTGGTTTATCACTCAAAAGATTGTATTGATGAAATTGAACAGAGAATGCTTAACAGGGGAAATCAACCAAATTTTGTTAGAAGTATGCTTGACCCAATTGATGAATTTTATGAGGCAAGTGTAACTGATAAAAGACCAGCCTTTAAAATTGAACTTTTTAGAGGTGAATATCTTGCCGATAAACTGTTAGAAATATTCAAAAAATAAAACAACTAACACCTTCAAGCGAAGGTGTTTTTTTATTGACAAAGTTCTTTTATAAAGATAGAATTAAATTGTTATTAACTATGCTAAAAGGAGAAATTATGAAATACATAAGAAAAATTTTATCAATATGTTTAGTTTTAATATGTTCTTTTTTAGTTGCTTGTGGTAATTCCAATGATAAAACAACTCCAAATGAATCTCCACAAACAAATCAAGAAACACCAATTACACCACCAAATACTCCGGAAGAACCTGAAACCCCAGAAGAACCTGAAAACCCAGAAGAACCTGAAGTTCCAGAAGCACCAGAGCCGGTTCCAGTTGTTGCTATGACAAATTTTGCAAGTTCTATTTCAGAAACTGGTGCATTAACTATTTCATGGGACGATAAAGAAGAAATTGAATCAACAACAGTTTCTGTAAGTTGTGCTGGTTCAACTGAAGATAGTCAACTTGGAAAGGGAGTTCACACATTTACTTTAAATCTAGAAAAAGGTGTTTTATATGAATTTGAAGTAGAGTTTGAAACAGATGAAACTATTGAATATGAAAAATTATCTTTTTCAAGATATTTTAATCCAGATATAAAAGAAATTAATTTTCCTAGGGTTGAAATAACAACAAAAGATGGTATTATTCCAACATATAGAACTGTTTATGCACCATCAGGTTGCATTGGTTCATCAATAGTTGATAATGAATATGTTTATTCAACCATCGAAATTTATGATAGTGAAAACAATAATTTATATACCAGTCTTGATGTTAATGGCGAAGATGCTGACAGAATTAGAGTAAGAGGAAATACTTCTGCATCAGTAGAAAAAAATTCATTAAAAGTTAAACTTGGAAAAAATAAAGATTTGTTAGATGGTTTATTGTCAAACAGAACTGATAAAGAATATAAAAACAAAGATTGGGTTCTTTTAGGTTCGGGAGACTCTCTTAATCAAACAATTGGAACTGCGGTTAGTGAAAGTGTTGGTTTGGCATATACTACCGCACATTCATATGTAACACTATTTGTTAATGGAGATTATCGAGGCTTGTATATTCTTACAGAAAGTGCAGAAAAGGGTAAGGGTGAAGGCGATGAACAATCTCGTTGTGCTATTGATGATGATGGTTATATTATTGAACAGGACTCCTATTGGTGGAAAGAAGATATGCACTTTACAACACCGTTAACTCAAAATACATTTGCTCATTTTACATTTAAAGAGCCTGATCCAGATGATTTCGATGAAAATTCAACAGAATATACATACATTAAAGAGTATATCACAAGAGTTGAAGAATTGATGGTTGAAAAGAGTGATGAATTATCAAATTATATTGACTATACATCATTTGCAAAATGGATTTTGACACATGATTATTTAGGAACTTGGGATTCTGGTGGTTCTAATATTTATCTAACAAAAAAAGATTCAGCAGATTCTCCTCTTTGTATGGGACCAACTTGGGATTATGATTCAATATTCTCTCCTAATTCAGCAGAAATGTTTTATAGACTTAGATATGAACCACATTTTTATTACAAACTATTATTTGAAATTGATGAATTTTGTGAAATTTATGAACAATTGTTTGAAGAAACAAAAGCAGATATTTTGAACGATGTTAAAACAAAAGTAAATTCTATGAATCTTGAAGTATATAATGAACTTTTAACATTTGAAATTCCTAGATGGAAATCAGGTCTTAAAACAGCTGAAAATATGATTTTAAATATTGATAATTGGTTTGCAGGAAGAATTTCTTGGCTTGATGAAAATATTTAAAAATAAAAAAAGATGTGCGGTGGCACATCTTTTTGTTTATTTGTTTTTTGTAGCGGCAATTGTGTCTTCGTTAAATTGCATTTGACCAAGTTCATTGCATCTTTTAACAAGGTGAGCTGCGATTTCTTTTTTGTTTGAAAATTGTTTTTTAAGTTCTGAATATAAAACAGGTTTGTCAACAATATAAACTAAATCTTTTTTTCTGAAATAAGTTACAAAGATTGGAACATCTATGCCTTTTTTATAACAAGATTCGGCAAGAAGTGCAAATCCAGCATAAAAACCTTCAAGTTCTTCTAAGTAACCCTTTGTTGAGTCTTCTGGAAAGATAACAATATTTTCACCGTTTTTTATGGCTTCAACAGATTCTTTGATGGTTTTTGAGAGTCTGCCATCGCGATAGGTTGAAATTAAGTTGAGACCGCTATAAAAAAGATTGGTGAGGGGACTGGCAATCAAGCAAAACAATCTTGCAAGGTGCAAGTTCCAATGTTTCTTTTTATGGTAATAAACTCTTGATTGATATTTATACATTTTGATAAGTCCAGAGTTCATTTCGTGGGCACCCCACATTCTAAGAGGTTTTCCAGAATAAATTTCAAGCGACATTGGTGCATCTGTGCCTTCGTGGTTGCTTAAAATTATTGAGCCGGTTTCAAATTCTTCACCAAGATAAATGAATGCAGGTTGTTTGTATCTGCATTTCATAATTTTTTTCAAAAATCTAAAATACCATTTTCTTTTGCTTTTAATTGGTTTGTTTTGTGATTGAATTTCTTCTTTTGATATTTCTTTTTCCATAAGAATATTATGCCAAAATTTGCAAAATTTTCAAAATGAAAAATCTACAAAAATAAAATAGTTACATTTTTTTCAAATTTGTTTAGACTTGACTATACAGTTTATATTATTGTATAATATAATTGTAAATATGTGACGGAGGATCATGGTTTATGGCTAGACAAAATGTTAAAGACGATATCGCTTCTAGAATTTCTGAAATTAAAAGAAGAGTTGTTGCTGCAAATCAAGTTTATAGAGATTATTTAGCAAAGGGTCAATCTGCAACTGTTAATGATTATCTTCAAGTTGAAAGGGCGGTTGAATATTTTTATCGTGATGAGTTTGTTCCTGTTCCTGACCCAAGAGGTCGTGGACTTGATGAAACCCACAAAATGTATGGTGGATTTAAAAATCACAGTATGATGGCTTGTAGAAGAGCTTTGAAAGCAATGAATAAAGAGTTGGAAAAAACAGGAGTATCTGCCGAAGATATGATTGCTTTTCGTGATCCTCTTGCCGAAGATATGGCTGCAAAAATTGCCAATTTTGAAAATGACTGTCATAATGCAAACTTCAAGAAAAACGGTATGGGTGATGCTTATTCACACTGCTCAGATGCAGTTGGAAAAATTCTTCATGATCTCAGAAGAATGAAACTTTCTGAACTTCAAGTTTATAATCTTCCAGACCCAACAAAAGTTATTGATGATGCAGCGGCTGACTTTGAAAAAATCTTAGCAGGAGAAGTTGCAGAATATAAAAAGAGATTAAAAGCAGTTGATTCTGATTATAAAAAATATCAAAAAAAAGGTGAAACTGCAACATTTGAAGAATACGAAAAGATTAGCAGTGCGGTTTATGGTGCTACTCAAGGTTTGAAATATGGAACCGCTGCAAAGCAAGTTTCAATTGCTGAACTTGCAGAAGAAAAAGTTGCAATCGCTGAAGAAATGGCTCAAAGCGGAAGCTATTATTTGAGAACAATTTATGAAGACAAAGCAGCAAGTATTATTAGTTGCTTTAAAAGAGATGTTGAAAAAATTGTTTCAAGAGATGAAAAGTATATCTTAGACAAATGTGATGAATTTATTTCAACTCTTAAAAAGATGCCAATGGACAAGCTTATTAAAGAAGACCTTCCATCTCCAAGTTATTTTGTGAGAATGGCAAAAGAACAAAAAGCAAAAGATGAAGCTGCTGCAACTGCTGAATCAAAAGATCCAAAACAAAAACAATAAAATAAAAAGTCACTTGAATTTCAAGTGACTTTTTTTGTTGGTGTTCCCTACAGGAATCGAACCTGTAACTGAGCCTTAGGAGGGCCCCGTTATATCCATTTAACTAAGGGAACAGGTAAGGGCGAAAGCCCTTATTTTTTTGATTGCAAATCATTTAAAAAATTATCAATTTCTTCATAGCTTTTTAAAATGATAATATTTTTTTCTGCTTTATATTTTTCAAAGAGTTCCAAAATTTTTGGAAGGCTATCTTCTTTGAATTTTGTGATAAAACTTAAAAAATCATTATTTAATTTTGAATTATCAAAGCCGTCTGCCATATCTGCAGTTTTTTCTTTCTTTGACCTACTTATTGCATTGTTTATGCAAGTTTCTGTGTCAATATCAAGAAGTATAACAGTGTCGGCAAGTTTTATTCTTTGCTCAACGGTTGAAATATAGTTTCCGTCAATAATCCATTGTGGGTTTGCATTTGCAAATTTGTTTACTTTTTCAACAAGTTCTTCTCTTGAAATGTGTTTGTCATTATCAATATGATAAATTTTGTCTAAGTGAAGAGTGTTGAAACCAAGCAGTTTTTCTAGCTTAAAAGTTAGTGTTGATTTTCCGCTTCCTGGGCAGCCAATAACAGTAATTTTATTCATAAAAACCTCATTTGTTTATCTGTTATAAACAGCGAAATTATAACACATTTATTTTTTGATAGCAATAATTTGACGAATAATTTTTGATTGTGATATTATTGAATTAGAAGAAAAAAGGAGGTTATTATGGTTTATATCACTTTTGATAATGGGCTATGTAATGCACTTAAAGAAAATAAGCCGAAAACAGCCTCTGTGAGCAAGATTGTTTCACTTCAATTAATCTTGGAAGTTGGCGATATTTTTATGTCAAAAAACTCTGCAATTAACAATGAAATCTATGAAGTGGTTGCAGGAAAAAATGCTTACACACTTTATTTTCTTCAAGCACACTCAACCGTTGGTGAAATTTTGTCACTAAACAGAGATGAAGAACTTTGTTTTTGGATTGATTTTAATGATGTTAAACAACATATGAATATGAGTTTCTTTTTAAGATATTTTAATAGTTTTAAAAACAAGTCTTATATTGAATATGATTCAACAAAGTTCCATAGCATTCAACCAAAATATGTTTATGAATTTGCAAAAAATGAAAAACCGTTAAATGAAGATTTTGTTGAATATTTAGAAGATGAATTATATATGTTATTAAAAAATTCAAAAATGTTATTTAAAACTGTATTAAACAAGAGAGTTGTTGCTGTTAAAGATGATTATTTTGACAAGTATATTTTTGAATTTATGTCTGAAAAGCCAAAGCCTTGCAGACAAATTATTTCGGATATTTTCTTGAAACACGGAAGGTTGGTTGTAACATTTGACCAAGTTGTTGTTAGGCTTTGGCAACTTATGAAGGAAGGAATCGTTCAAAGAGTTGATACAAAAACACAATATGGTTTGTTTTTTGAATATGAGTATAAACTTAGTGACCATATTGATATGCAAAGAGATTCATAAAGACAAGTGATATCGCTTGTCTTTTTTTATTGTCTTTACATTTTTTTATTAAAGTGATATTATGTGTGCAGGAATTTTATTATGAACGAATTAGAAAAATATTATAACAAATTTAATGAAGATAAAAGGTTGCTTAGAAGACACGGTCAGGTTGAATTTTTTGTTGCAAATCACTATATTGATCAAGTGATTGATGGCAGAGAAAATCTTGACATTATTGATGTTGGTGCTGGAACGGGTAGATATTCGGTTTTACTTGCTGAAAAAGGGCATAATGTGACCGCAGTTGAATTGGTGCAAAAAAATGTTAGTCAAATAAAAATGAAGTCTGACAAAGTTGTTGCAAAGCAAGGAACTGCAACAAATTTGAAAAAGTTTAAAGACAATTCATTTGATATTGTTTTGCTTTTTGGTCCAACTTATCACTTGATTAGTCACGAAGAAAAACTTCAAGCAATTAATGAAGCAAAGAGAGTTGTGAAGAAAGGTGGATATATTCTCATTATGTATTTGATGAACGAATATGCAATGATTACCTATGCTTTCAAACAAGGACATTTGCAAGAGTGTTTGAAAGAGGGAAAGATTGACGAAAACTTTCAAACCGTCACCACCGAAAAAGATTTGTATAGTTATGTGAGAATTGAAGAAATTAACAAACTTAAAGACGAAGCTGGTCTTGCAAGATATAAAATTGTTGGGGTTGATGGTGCAACTGATTATATTAGACCGGTGATAAACAAACTTTCAGAAGAAGATTTTGAATTTTATAAAAAGTATCAATTATCAATTGCTGAAAGACAAGAACTTATTGGAGCAAGTTCGCATATCTTAGATATTTTAAAAAAGAACTAAAATTGTGCTTTGTGGCACAATTTTTTTTGACTATTGAATTTGGTAGTAAAATATATTATAATAATGCAAGGTGGTGAGATAAATGGCAAAATTTAAAGAAGATAAAGATATTGAAAAACTTATTAAACTTATTGATGAACAAAATGATTTGCTTATTGAACTCACTGTTGAAGAGTTAGAATTATTGAACGAATATTTAGACCGCAAAAAGAAGTTTTTGCTTGATGAAAATGAGGAATAAATTATGGGTGAAACAACAAGAAGAAAAGTTCTTTTTAATGAATTTTTTAAGGAACTTAAAAAACTTTATGATGACGGAAGAATGGTAGAATTTGAAAGATTGTTAAATTCAAAGTTTGAATGGCTATATTTGAAATATCTTTCAAGTGAACAAATTTTGTATTTTGGAAACGAAGTTATCAATTATATATCTGCCAACATTGAAGAAACTTTTTCAAAATGTTTTAAGTCTCATAGTATGGAACAAAGAGAAGAGTTTATCAAAGAGAAAAAAGCAGTTATTATGAAATGCTTTATCACTGATATTCAAGCAGCAGAGCCTTGTATTAGAATGCTTCTTCCTTACAAACATATAACTAAAAAAGATTTTAAAGGCTATGAAGCAGAGTTTGAAAAACTTTCTCCGCTCACAAAAGAGGTTCTTGATAATCCAAAAATGATGTGGAAGATTTTGGAACATATTCAACTTGTTGGATATTATATCAATGATGACAATAAGTGGGAATTGCTTGATTGGTTTGCTGAAAATAATCCTGAAATGTTTAAAAAAGTTGCAAATCAAAAAGTGGGCAGAGCAGAGGTTGTTGAAAGATATAAAAGTTTGGGTGATATTGAAAAGCTTCCGCCAGTTGTTAAAGAATATATTGAAAACACAAGAAAATTTGCAGAAAACAAGATTGAAGCAAACAAAAGACTTTCTGAGTTTTGGAAGCAAAAAAGAGATGAGCGAATGGCTTCTTGGTATGATGAAAACGGTGGATTGCTTCAATTCTTTAAACTTGAAGATGGTTTTCCAATTTTTTATCCAGAAGATTATATTCAAATTGCAGAGATTTTTAGACAGTCTGAAATGTCTGCTTATGCATTTTGCAAACAATATAAAATTGATTCGGTTGACGGGTTTAGAGATATGCTCAAAAAAGTGGCTTACTTAGACCCAGAATTTGCAGAGTTTTATGAAAAGAACTCAGAAACAAGCAGCAGAGCTTTTGTTGCTGAATCAAGAAATGGAGTTGCTGGGGTTGTTACAGGAAAGGTTTCACCAGAAGAGGTTATTGAAGAAAGTTCTTCACTTCGCGATTTTTCAAAGATGACAAGAATTGCAAAATCAACTTTTGATAAACCGGGAATTGATATTATTTTTGTTAAAAAGATGGTTGATTATTTTTATCAAAGACTCAATTCTTATGAAGAATTTTCAACCGATGAATCAGCTCTTAAAAACAGACTTACTTACAAAGAAATTGAATTTTTGGTTGGTGAAGAGCTTTTTGAAAGAGCAAAAGATGGCAAGTCAGTTGATTTTTCAGATGCCTTTATTAAAACAATAATGGAATATATTAAGTTTTTTGACACACAAGAAAAAGCTAAACTTTATGACAGAAACAAAGGCATAAAGGTTAGATTGAAACCATATTCGTCATGCTTTAACAGAGGAGAATATATGTCTAACTCGGTTTACTTTTTGCAACCAGATGGCAGTCAAATTAAAGTTGAGCCACAAATGGTTGATATGGCAGAATGTTTTGTGTCAACCAATAGATTGTTTAAATCGATTGGTGTTATGAATAGGGTTATCAAAGCTGTTGCAGAAGGCAAAATTCAAAACCAACAAGAAACAGAAGCATATAAAGCAGAACTTCGAAGACAGATTCTTGAAAATATGAAAGAGTGCAAAAGTATTGAAGAATATTTTGCCAAAAGAAAATTAAATGGCGAACAAATGAGTTAAAAACAATCAAAAAGAAAGGTGAAATAACCTTTCTTTTTTTATGCTAAAAATTTTTAAATTTGTTAAAAAATATCAAAATTCAATTTTTAAATCCGTTTTTTTGGACTTAATGTTTGATATGATATAGGTGTAAAGAAGAGATGTGTATGGCAATTATTGTTGTTATATTTCTAATTTATTCTACGATGAACTTTATTATTGGTCATTAATTTAAGGAGGAAATGATTATGGGTATTATTGATTTAATTATGGGTTGGGGTGTTATTAGTGAAGAAACTCCTATTGCAGAAGCTGAATTTGAATCACTTTCAAAAAATGATAAAAAGAAAAAGAAATAAAAAATGTTTAGGAGGCAAATATGACTATTTGGCTTGATAAGTTTGTTATATATCAAAACAAAGAATATGTTGACAGCAATATATTTGATAGAAATGGCAGATATATTGGAGGAAACTATCCGGCAGATATATTTCCTGCAAAAAATTTGAAAGAAGTTGATTTTGACAAAATTACCATTTTTTATGGTGGCAATGGTTCAGGAAAAACCACACTTTTAAATTTGATTGCCGAAAACTTAAATTTGATTAGAACTTCGCCATTTAATTCAAATGAAAATTTTGATGAATTTGCCAAGTTGTGCAAAGCCAAAATGGGTTATGGTGATTATGGTGAAGAACTTAGAATTCCTAATGGAAGCAAGATAATTTGTAGCGATGATATTTTTGAATATATGTTAAACATCAGAGAAAATAATCAAAACATCACAGAATCAAGAGAAATTGCAGAAAAAGACTTCTATCAAAAAAGATATTACGAAACCGTTAAAGTTAAGGGAATGATTGATTATGATGATTTAAGGCTTAGGGTTCTTGCAAATAAAAAGAAAATGACTGCTAGAAAATTTAAACGGCTAACAGCTGGTGAAGAACTTAAACTAGACAGCAATGGTGAAACGGCATTAAGATATTTTATTGTTCATCTTGAAAATGACAAATTATATCTTTTAGATGAGCCAGAAAATAGTTTATCGCCCAAAAAACAAATTGAGTTAATGCAACTTATTGAAGAACTTTCAAGATATTGCGGTTGTCAATTTATTATTGCTACACACTCTCCATTTTTGCTTGGTATTGACTCTGCAAAAATTTATGACCTTGATGCGAATCCTGTTGATATAAAAAATTGGTGGGAACTTGAAAATCCAAAAATATATTATGAATTTTTTAAAAAATATAAAGACAAATTTGAAAACTAAAGGAGAATATTGTTATGACTATTATTGATGAAAAACAAAATGAAACTATTTCAGAAAAAGAAGTGAAAGAATTTAGAGAATATATCCACAAAAGAAAAGATCATTTTTTGATTGAATTATTTAAGTATGCTGGGTTTTCAGCAGATGATTGCCGTTTTATTTTTGTTAAAATTGAAGAAAATATTGAAATTGGCTCAGATGAATATTTTAAGTTTCTTGAAGACCTTTTAGATTATGTTATCTATAAGGGTATGCGAAGTGGGCTTTCTAGCACAGCGGCTATAAATTATGTGGATTATTTGCTTAGACTTTACGGAAAAACTAGATATGAGGTTTTTCCAAGAAAGAAAACTGTGCAATATAAAGGTGAGAGCAACAAAGAGCTTTTTAAAGATGAGTATTATTGGGTTAGGGCAATTTACAACAAAGAAAGAGATGTTTATTTGATTCCAAATGAAATTGATGAGCTTAAAGAGTATCCTGCAAAAGATTTTATTGATGTTGTTGCAACAAAAGTGAAATATAAAGGATTTTCAAATCCTGAGAAAAATACAGAGGGTTTTGAAGTTGATAAAGAATATTTGGTTGACGAAATTCACGATGGAATTTGTTATTTTGAAGGTGGAAAAAGCTGCTCAGTTGAAGAAGTTTTTCCGCTAGAGCTTAAACCAATAACAAAAGATGATTTGAGAAATTTGAGTTCTAAAAAAGCATTCTTTGCGATTTCAATGGCAATTGAATTTGGAAATGTCATTTATCTTGCAGAAATTCTTGATGAAAATGCGGTGTATTATTCAGAATCTCACGACCAAACAATTGTTGGAAAAATTGCCATTTTGAATAAGTTTGAAGATCAAAGAAAATTGATTTATGACAAGGGTGCAATGGTTGTTGTTGATGTGTTGAAAAAGTTAAATGAAGACGATTATAAACTGTTTATAACTTATCGTGAATATGCAAATGAACAAGATGAAGTTTTGGTTGAAATCAATGGACCATATATTTCAAAAATAACAATTAAAGATGGTTGTGAAAATGAAGAATTTGATGAAATAAAAGAGGAGGATAATTATATGAAAGAATTAAACGAAAAGGTTGAAAGAGTTGTTTATCATAATGACGGACTTATTTCTGCGGCTTTAATTCAAAGAGTTTTTGCTGTTGGTTATTCAAGAGCGGCAAAGCTTATTGATTTGCTTGAAGACAAAGATTTGCTTGATGTTGTTAGAACTGAAAATAAAATAACCAGAACACTCAAACCTGACAGTCTTGTTGAAGTTGAAAAAGAAATTAAAGCATATTTTAGTGTAAAATAATAAAAAAGGAAGTTATATTTAACTTCCTTTTTATGGTAACTTTATTTTTTGAACTAATTATATTATTGTATCAAAAATTTAGCATAATTATTAAGATTGAGAGCTATTGGTTGTAGTTGTTTTTATAAAAAACAAAAAATTGACATAATCTCTGAAATTTTATTGTGGGGTTCAACCAGCCCCGCTATGGCGGGATGGAGGCCTCTCAACACTGCGAAATGGGGCAAAATTGTGACAAAAACACATCAGAATCTCTTGAAATACATCAAAATAGTATAAATTCACCACTAAACACTACAAAAGACCAATCGGTTCCAGAGAAGACTGAATATGATGATTACATAGTTAAACAAGCAAAGAAACTATACAAAAATCAAAAAGTTAGCCCCGAAGAAATCAACCTGCGCTATGACGCGCTAAAACGAAAAGATATGTTCAAAGAAATCACCGACATAAAATTCAACACCTTCGTAGCTTATCGCCACCTCATCGCCATAGCCATCACCTTCGAAAACGACCACGGCAAATACGTGGATCATTACTTAAAGAAGTATGGGTTATTTTAAAGTATTGCATCAAAATATTAAAAATGATGCAATAAAAGTGTCACATAAACTTGATTTATTGCATCAAGTGTGATAAAATGGTGCAATAAAGGAGATGAAATATGCGAATTTTTAATTATTCACAATATAAGGATGTTTCTTGGGACAACGAGATTTTAGGATATATTTCACAAATACATGAGTTTAAAGGCAAGTTATATAATATTGAGATTAAAAACAAAGCAAAGATAAATAAACTTGTTGAAATTGCTAAAATTCAAAGCACTGAAGCTTCAAACAAGATTGAAGGTATTGTTACCACGGCCACAAGAATTAAACAAATTTGTGAAAATAAAACAACACCAAAGGATAGAGGTGAAAAAGAAATTCTTGGTTATAGAGATGTTCTTAATACAATTCACGAAAACTATGAGTTTATTCCAGTAAAAAGTTCTTATATTTTGCAACTTCATGGAGACCTATATAAGTTTTCTGAAAAACCTATTGGCGGAAAGTTTAAGAATGTTCAAAACTATATTTCAGAAACAAGATCTGATGGAAGTTCTTTTGTAAGATTTCAACCTTTAGAACCATACGAAACTCCTAATGCTATTGACAGGCTTTGTGAAGAGTTTAATATTGCAGTCAGCAAAGATGATGTTGACCCACTAATTTTAATTCCTATCTTTATTTTAGATTTCTTGTGCATTCACCCATTCAATGATGGAAATGGTAGAATGAGCAGACTTTTGACTTTACTTCTTCTATACAAGCAAGAATATAATGTTGGAAAGTTTATTTCTATTGAAAAAATTATTGAAGAAACCAAAGGCAGATATTATGATGCTTTGCAATATAGTTCAACAAATTGGTCAGACAACACAAATAATCCAACTGAGTTTATCAAATATATGTTGTCAGTAATTTTGAAGGCATATAGAGACTTTGAAACAAGAGCAAATATTTTGCTTGAACAGAAATCAAAAGCATTAACTCAAGTCCAAGATATCATTAAAACAAAAATTGGCAAATTTACAAAAGCAGATATCGTTGCATTGTGTCCTACACTATCAGAAACAACAATTGAAAGATGCTTAAAAGAATTGTTAGACCATAATCTAATTGAAAAACACGGAGAACGCAAGTTGACTTATTATACTAGAACAGAATAGTGATTTTAAAACATAAGGGAATATTATATGGAAAAAAATATGAAAGAATCTTATTTTATTGAAGATGAAAAATATTTAAGAGATAAATTAAAAAATATATTAAGTTTGAAAATAGAAGATCAACTAAATACATTATTAGAAATATTGGACCTAAAGAATAAAGAGGAAATAGAACTTGTTTCTGATGATATATTTGATTTTGTTGTTAAAATTGCAAGAGTTGGTGATATAGAAAAAACTGCAATATTGGGAATAAAATGTTTTAAAAGAAATGATCCGAATGAAATTAGGCAGTTGAGAGGAATACTTTGGAATAGAAATAACATACCAATATCGTTGTTCATAACTCCAACAGATGTTATTTTAAATAACAATTTTAGCATTAAGGATGGGTTTAAATTTTTAAATTCTCTAGAAAAAAGAGGGAAGTTAGATTTTATCTTATTAAAATATGAAAATTTAATTAATGGTAAATTTATCGAAGCTTGCGAAAAAATAGTAAAAAGTTCCGATAGGGTTGATCAAAAACTTTTAATAAATATAAAAGCAGCTCTTAGACTTTTGTGTGAAAAAGGAACCTCTTTTGATAATGCGCATGATATCTTATCTAAATCTATTTTTATAAAATATTTAGAAGACAGAAAAATTTTAACAGAAAAAACTTATAATAAGTTTGGAGTGAAAGATTATAAGGAAATATTAGTTTCTAAAAACCTTAATGAATTTTTAATGTATTTAGAAAATAAGTTTAAAGGAAATATTTTTTATAATAATTCTTCATTATTAGAAAAATATGAAGCAGATATTATAATTGATTTTCTAAATGGAACGGAACTAAATACAGGGCAATTATGTTTGTATGGATATGATTTCAGTATAATACCAATAGAACTTATAAGTAATATTTATGAATTATTTTTATCTGAGGAGGATATTGTTGCTAAGAAAAATAACGGAGCCTTCTATACTCCATATTTTTTAGCAAATGCAATGATAGAAAACATTCAAAGCAGAATTTTAAAAAAATCATATCGAATTCTTGATCCTTCTTGTGGCTCGGGAGTATTTTTGGTATCATGTTTTAAAAAATTGGTGTCATTACAAACATGCAGAAGTCATGCGAAGTTAATCTCTATTTTGAAGGAAAGTATTTTCGGTGTAGATATTAATGCACAGGCATTAAAAATTACAAGAATAAGTCTATATATTGCACTTTTAGATTGTTTTAATCCTAAAGATATAGAGGAAAATGAAATATATTTACCTGATTTGAATAATAATTTAAATTGTAAAGATTTTTTTAGTGAAAAACTTGTTTTTGATCAAAAATTTGATTTAATTATTGGTAATCCGCCTTGGTCAAGCATCTTGACTGAAGATTGTAAAAAATATCTAGATGTAAATCATAAGGATGTAATTTCAGATTCGCAATTATGTCAATCATTTATATTGAGAACTAAGGATTTTTTATTAGAAGATGGTGTAGCTTCAATATTAATTTCGAATGGAATTTTATATAATTCATTAGCTAATAGATTTAGGAAAGAAATGTTTAAGCATTTTTCAATAGTTGAAATTATGAATTTACAACGACTTAGAGCAAGTCTTTTCCAAAATGCAAAATACCCTTGTTCCGTTATAACTTACGTTTTAAAAAGCAAAAATGAGTCTTTATGTGATTATATTAATATAGAAAAAGATTTTATAGATGTATTGCAAAATAAAATTGCATTTGATAAATCAAATGCTCAACAAATTAGTTCAAAGGTAATGAAAAAGTATGATTATATATGGTCTATATTGCATGAAGGAAATAAATTAGACTTTGAGCTAATAAATTTAATAAGAGAAAATGGTTTTACGATAGATAAATATATTCTAAAACATAATCTTAAGATATCTCAGGGATATTCAGCTGGGGACAAAGAAAATAAAGAGTTTTTAGATTTAAAACATTGCGAGTCTAGTCGTTTTTCAAGATTCAAGATTGATTATGATAATTTAACTAACAATACAGTTTACAGATTTGAAAGATTGCATAATATAGAGCAATATTTTTGCAAATACAAATTATTAATTAAAAGGTCTATTAGAGATAAAAGACCAGAGTGTGCATTTATTAATAATCAAATATTCTTTAGAAATGATTTTTATTCAATATTTACAAATGAAGAAAGAATAGATGAGTTATTGTTTTTGGAAGCTATTTTAAATTCAGATATTTATAATTATTACCAATTTCATATGGCTCCATCTTACAATAAAACATCACAACCGGAAATTAGGATGGATAGTATAAAAGATTTTCCCTTACCTGTATATACTAAAAACTCATTTTTAAATTTGATTAGTATTGTTAAAAAAATACATAAAGAATTAATAAAATTTGATGCTTTACAAATAAAAAACATAAATGAAAAACAAATTAGTTTTTTATATGAACATTCTGGAGATACATGCAATTATATATCGTTGTTAGAATCTTTAAATAAAGAAGTTTATAAATTGTATGGGTTGGATGATAAAGATATAGCTATTATCAAATATTCATTGAAATATTGTTTAAAAGAAAAAAATATGGATGAGATTGTTGATTCAACAAATGTTTACAACAAAACTCTTAAAAAATTAATAAAACAGTTAATTCCAAAGAAATATAATGTGTATGTTAATTATTATGAAGGCAAATTTTTCAAGATAATACTTTTTGAGTTTTCACAAAAAGAAAATAAAACAGATTTACAACGTTTACTTGAATTAATTTTAAAAACATACGAAATGTCTTCAATAAATCAATTATTTAATAATATCGCTCTTAGAAAAAATTTTATCGGAACTTTTACAGATGGTGTATTTATTATAAAAAATAAAAAAGAAGAAAATTGGCAAGAGGCAGTTGCTTATCTTGATTTTTCCAAAATTGAAAAAATCCTTCTAATGGGAGGAAATAATGAATAATATTAATTTTGAATTAGTAAATGATATAAAAATAAATTTATTGGAAAATTTTATTAACTTAATTATATATTCTTATAAGAAAATGTCCATAAATGCACAAGATGAAATTTTGTTAGAAGATCAAAGAAGAAATCTGTTAATTAAAGAAATTCGTAATCATAAGAAAAAGTTTAACTTTGATCATGTCATATCTCAATTAGAGCCTTTTGATGAAGAAACAGGGATGACTTTGGGGAGAACAGATATTACTGTTTTTATTGATTCTATGACAGATGAGGGTATTACATTTGAGTGTAAACGATTTCTAAAAAATGAAATTTGTGCATCTCATATTAATGCTGAATATGTTCAAAATGGTTTGAACAGATTTATTTCTGGCAAATATCCAATTCCTTATGATTGTGCGGGAATGATATCTTTTGTTGAAAGTGGTGATAGTTGTAAATTATTTAATAGATTAAATGATAAATTTAATTTTAATAATTTATCGATGGAATATAAGTTTAATTTTATTGCTGAATCGGAAGAAATTGATAACAATGAAAACAAATTTAAAGTATTTCATTTAATACTTAATTTTTCTAATAATGAAGAAATAAATGAAGAACAAGGATGATTATTAGAGGAGATTATGATAACAAAAACGGATTTTAAATATAAATTTTATTATGATGAGTCAGAGCATAGTAGACAAATAGGGTATGACACAATAACGGCTGATAATTTTTATGATAATTTTATTACAGTAATTGTTGGGTGGAAATCTGATAAAGAAGATTCTATTTGTAAAAAATATAAAGATTTTGAAATGAAATACATAGAAAGACAACAAGAAGGAGAATTAAAAAGTCATTCTTTTAAAAGCAACTATTTTATCAATGGATTTCGTTCAATTTCAAAATTCAATATAGGTTTTATAAATGACTTTTTAGATTTTTTATCAGAAGATATATTTATTTATGTTTCAACGTTTAGCAAAATAGAATTTATAATTAATCAGCTGTTTAAAAATTATAAAAGTAATTTGTTTGTAGATATCAATTCAATGAAATACTCAATAGTTAAAGCGTTAGTTATTTATAAACCACAAAATGTTATTGATAGCATATATAACAAACCTGACAATATAATAGGATCTTTAAGAAAATTTTTTATTGAAAGAATGAAGAAAAATCAAGTTAATCTAGTGTTAAAAGAAAGAGAAAATGAGTCTTTTAGGCAAATATTGTTTTTGCTTGATGATATTGAAAATATTAATACATTAAATTGGAATTATGATCCCCCATTTGTCGGCTTTAAACATTTTTTAGAAGAAAATTCGATTGATAATTATAGTCTTATTATTGATAGAGAGGGAGATTCTCAAAAAACTGTTATGTCCGCTAAAAATGTAGGAATAAAAAATGTATCAGACGAAGATTCTAAGCTATGCTTTGGGATTCGTGTGGCAGATATGTTTGCTGGTTTTATAAGCAAATTATTGAAGTCAATAAACAAATCAATGCATCCAATAGATACAAATAATATAAAAAAGACATTATTATCTTCCGAGTGGTTTAATTTGACAGATAGTCAACTTAATTTGTATAAAAAATTAAAATATATTGTTTGCGATTTAAATACTTCTTGGAATAAGACTTTTGCGGGAATTTTTGCTGATGATTTTATTTGTTTGATATCTTTATTAAAATTTATGAATAGATTTAATGATTCTGAAGAGATAAAACAAAATTTTAATAAGCAGGGAGAATATTTTAATTATAGCGCTTGTATCGCTCTAGAAAATGATTACAAAAAGAAATTCAAGTTTTAATATTTTGTTCATTAAATATTTATAATTAAGGATTAAGTAAAAATTTAATAACAAACTCAATAATTTGGTCAACTTCAAGTGAATGGAGTTGACCTTTTTCTATGTCTAAATATAAATATTCTTTCCATTTGTTTTTTGAAAAGTCTTTTAGAAATTTGTCTTCCATTTCAACAACTTTATTGAGTTGAAGTTTGTAATCTGCAGTCATCTTTTCTTCATAGTATTTTTCTTTGATCATTTCTGCTAAAATTTTGTTATCCATAAACACCTCACATTAAATAGTTGGTGTGTGTTTTAACTCTTTAAAGTGATAATTGCAAGTATTTTCTAAAAATAAATTATATTTATTTTGTAATTTTATACAAAAATCAGAAAAGTATGTTATAATGTAGTTGGAAATTTATGCTTAACTAAGGAGAAAAAGCAAGATGGTTCAATATATCAATATTGATAAAGCAAATAATTTAGTTTACGATAAGCCTGAAAAAGTCTATGAAAAAGGGGAATTATTACAGAAATTTGAAGAATTTGTTTCTGTAAATGGTTTTGTTATTAAAGAAAGAGTTAATACGAAACGTGTTCCTTATGAGTTTGTTTTGGAAAAAAATAATAAAAGGTATAGAATAGTTACATATTTAAAAAATATTACTGGTGCTGGTTGGGCAGGTAAGCCACATATTAGAAGAGTGCAAGTAACAAATATTAGAAAAGACAATATTGACAATTACATTGATACAACAGACACTGAGGTTTTAGTAATCCTTGGTTATTATAACTTTGACAATAATCCAATTATGGTTGCGTGGAATGCATATCGTTATATAAGTCATAATACGAATAGATCTTGCTATGTGGAAGTGAAAGATTTGCAAGATGGATATAAAAAAGGATTTGAGCAAACGACATGTTCTGATCAAAAGATATGGGTGTTCAGACCAGAATATTTTGAAACATTTTTAGATAATTATATAGATAATAATAAGGCAGAATAACAAATGAATAGTTTTTTTGATAATGGATTTAAATTTATAGATTTATTTGCTGGTATTGGTGGTTTTCACCAAGCAATGGAAAGATTGGGTGGCAAATGCGTATATGCCTCAGAAATAAATAAAGAAACAGCTGAAACTTATAAAAATAATTATAATATTGAAGCTTATAGTGATATTACAAAGGTTAACCCAGAGGATATCCCTGAATTTGACGTTCTTTGTGCTGGATTCCCATGTCAATCATTTTCAAAAGCGGGACAAAGAAAAGGTTTCCAAGATGCTAGAGGTGTCTTGTTTTTTGATATTGTAAGAATATTACAATACCATAATCTTATGTATGGTAGTCCTAGATATGTAATTCTTGAAAATGTTAGAAATTTGGTTTCTCACGACAAGGGAAATACTTGGATACGAATAAGGCAGGAACTTAAAAATTTGGGTTATAATGTTATTGAAAATCCAATGATTGTAAGTCCTCATTATCTAGGGGTTCCACAGTTAAGAGAAAGAGCTGTAATTGTGGCAGTAAAAAATGATTATTTTAATAAAGAGATTAAAATTTCAATTCCGCCAAGACAAAAAAATACTTGTTCTATTGACAGCGTATTAATGACAAAGAATACAAAAGAATATAAATTGCAATCATTTAAGATTACAGATTATGAGGAAAGAGTTTTAAAACTTTGGGATGATTTTATAAAAGGTATAAAAAGAAAAATTATTGGGTTCCCAATTTGGAGCGATGAATTTTATAAAAAGACTGATACTTCTAAATTTCCTCAATGGAAAAAAGAATTTGTTCAAAAGAACAAAGAATTGTATGAAGAAAATAAAGAATTTATTGACAAATGGTATACTGCTAACAATCAATTAAAAGATATCAAAAAGACGCACAGAAAATTTGAGTGGCAAGTTAATGGAATGATAGACTCTGTTTTTGATGGAATTATTCAGTTTAGACCATCTGGTGTTAGAGTAAAACAACCAACAGAATTTCCTGCGCTTGTTGCTATGGTGCATGTTCCTATTGTTGGCAAATATAAAAGATATTTAACACCAAGAGAAACAGCAAATTTACAAAGTTTCTCACAGGATTTTAAAATTGATAACAACATGAGATTGGCTTATAAACAATTTGGAAATGCTGTTAATGTTGATGTTATTTATAATGTCTTTAAACAATTTGTTGACTTTGTGGAGGAGAATAAATGAGAGAAGAATTCTTAGTAAATATTAGACCTGGGTCAAGTATTTTAGGAACATATAAAAATCAATCATATAAAATTGAAAATGCATTTGCAGAATTTATTGATAATTCAACACAAAGTTTTATTTCTCATAAAAAAGAATTGGCTGCAATTGGACAACATAAATGTCACATAAATATTGAAATATATCCTGAATATATTAAAATTTATGACAATGCGTATGGCATGGAGATAGAAGATTTTAAGAGGGCTTTAAAATTAGATTCTCCACCAGAAGATACCTCTGGAAGATGCGAAAAGGGAATGGGGTTAAAAACTTCTGCTACATGCCTAGGTTCTTTATGGTCGGTTGAAACAACAATGTTTGGTTCAAAAAATAAATATAAAGCTGTTGTTGACGTGGATGAAATTACAAGAAATTCACCAGAAGCAGTTACCGCAACAAAAGAAGAATGTGATGAAAATGAACATTACACAATTATTAAAATTGAGATTCTTAACAAAAAAATAAGTGCCAATAAAATTAATTCTTTAATCAGATCGTTATCAGAAATGTATTCGCTAGATATTAGAAACGAAGAATTAGTTATGACAGTTAATAAAGAGCCAATTAAATATCAAAAACCTGAACTTTGGATAAATCAATCAACCGGTAGTGCATATATGACAACTTTTGAAAGACAATTTGAAGTTGAGGGTAAGGCATATTCATTTGATGGTTGGGTTGGTATAAGAGCAACAGCCGATACTGAATTTTCAGGATTAACTTTATTTAGAAAAGGTAGGGCAATTAAAATACATTATAGACCAACAAAATTGGTTGGGAAACCAAACCTTTATCCTTACCAAAGAATTATAGGTGAAGTTAATTTAAAGGGTGATAATTGGGAGCCTTCTTACACAAAAGATGAATTGATGTGGGAAGGGGATGTAGAAGATAGATTTATTGAAGAATTGAAAAGCGCAGCAGGTGCAATCATTGCCAAGTCTTCAGAGTTAAGAAAAGAAGACAAACCAATATCAAAAGAAAATAAAAAACAGATTGCTAACAACATTAATAAATCATTTAAATCTATTGATAATTCAAAAATAGAGCAAATAGTTAATACAGTTGTTGATTCAGAAATTGAAAAAGAAGTTTCTCAAAGTTTAAAAAATTCAATTGATAGCGCTGTTAGAGAAGATGAGTTTGAGCCTGTTGAAATTGATGTTCAAGGTGTACACTATGTATTTAATGTAAAATTTGAAAATAATGATTTTAATGATTGGATTAAAATACATACAAAGAATCAACCATCAGAATATGATTTAACAATAAACTATGGTTTGGAATTTTTTAGCGGATTGGGAAAAACAAAAAGCAACCTTGAATTTTTACAAAAAATGGCAATTACGGTATGTGTGTCGATTATTACATCTAAAAACAATGGAAATTCAGATGCTTATAAAATTTTAAGCATAATAAACTCTATAATTAGAAGTGTAAAGTAGGTAAAATATGTCAGAAACTGTTATAAACGAGCAAGTTGAAGCTAATGAATGTAAATACATTACAAATGTTATTACAGACGGTCCTTATAAAAGGACCCTTTGTGAACACATGAAAGAGTCTTGGTCAGAAACAAATCTTAATAATGTTTTTTCAAATGCAACGAAAGCGTTGTTAAAGTTTGTTTCGCCAACTAGCCCATATGAAAAAATGAATAAATTATTATGTCTTGGTAAAGTTCAAAGCGGTAAGACATCTTTTTTCATAAGCACAATAGCCCTTGCATTTGATAATGGTTATGACATAGCATATGTTATTGGTGGAACAAAAACCAATCTTTTATCACAAAACAAAGATAGAATTTTAGAAGAGTTTTCTAATAATGATGATATCTTAATTATGGATATCAACAATGCTGATGCTAGAGAAGTTAAGCAAAGAATTAATTGTGGTTGCAAAGTTATTTTAATGGTGTTAAAGCACAAAAGTAAAACAAGTGAATCAAATTTGGCAAACTTGGAGCAATTGACTTCGTCATTATCAGATGTTCCTTCACTAATTGTCGATGATGAGGGTGATGAATATTCTCCTGGAGCAAAAAACAGACCCAAAGCCGTAAGTCAAGCAATCTTAAATTGTGTAAAATTTGTCAAGAGGGGAACCTACTTGTCTGTTACAGCCACACCTCAATCAAATTTATTACTATCTACAGCTCTAGATAATCTTTCTCCGGATGACTGTGTATTGGTAGAACCTGGTAATGGATATACAGGAGCAAATGTATTTCATGATACAATGGAAAACACATTAGTTGAAGAAGCAAATGATACGGAAAACTTCAAATTGGGTGTACCAAAATCATTCTGTGATGCTTTAAAATATTTTATTTTGGGATGTGGTGTTAGGTACTTAAGAGGTGATACAAGTGCACATAGTATGTTAGTGCATCCATCATCTAGCACAGCAGTTCAAAACATTATTTACGATAAAGTAAAAAATGAGTTAGACTCAATTACAAGTGTTATTTCTGATGATTGTTCTCTTGGATATGATGATTTATATAATGAATTTAAACAAATTTACGAAGAAGAAATGGTGACGGATTCAAATTACTTTCCGCCATTTGATGATTTGTATGTTGTAATAAAGAAAAATTTAAATAAAACAAGAGTGTACCAAATTAATACAAAAGAAGGTAGTAACGACTCGCAAGATATTGGAATGGATAAATTTTACAAATATAAAATATATGTTGGCGGAAATATGCTAGAAAGAGGTATAACTTTAAAAAACTTAGCTGTTACATATATTTATAGAACTGCAAAAGAAAACCCTGTAGATAATACTTTGCAACGTGCAAGATGGTTTGGTTATAAACAAAATTATTTAGATTTATGTAAGGTTTATATGCCTCAAGAAATGAAAAGGTATTTTGTTGATATTAATAATCATGAAAATTATTTATGGCAAACAATTAGAAACTTTTTAAAAACTGGTCAGCCTATGCAAAAAATGAAAAGGGTGTTTGTTTTAAGTAATAAGAAGTTAATTTTAACCAGAAAGACAATTTCAAAAACAGTAACCTTAGGCGAGATTAATGCTGGATATACTTATGATCGTTCATTAAGTTATGCAAGTGATAAAGAATATAAAAACAATTATCAAATTTTAGAAGAGTATTTTAAAACCTTAGGAAATCCGCAATCATATTTTTATGGGAGAAATAATGAACATGTTCATAAATATTATGAGAATATTTCATTACTAGATTTTTATGAAAAAGTGTTAAAAAGATGGAGTTTTCCTTATGAGTGTACAAATATTAATAGATATGTATTTCAATCTCTAATAGATTCTGTTAAAGCAGATTTAATCCCCGATTCTTTCACATTAGTTAAAATGAGAGATGGAGAAAATCAATATCGTAGTACAATGTCTAATGGTATGGCAATTAAGGAACTTCCTGAAAGTTATCAGGTTACAAATGGTTATGTCGGTGATAAAGGTGTATTTGAAAACAAACTCAATATTCAAGTTCATTATGTTTACACAAATAAAGAAGAAAAAGACAATTTGGTACCTTTTTTAACAATCAATTATCCATACGATAGTAGAACAACAAAGTATGTTACGGGAGAGTTTGACTATGAAAATTAATTGTAATCAATATTTTACAAATATTACAAAAGCAGATGTTGAAGGCAAAAATGTTGTTGTATGTGTTGATGTAGAGAAAAGACACTCAATTTTGATAAGAAACACAGAAAATATTAGAGAATCTGTATCTTTTGAAAATGAGTTTTTTCTTATGAAAAATAACATTATTTTAGAGATAAATGAAAACGAGATTGGAAATTATCATATTTTAATTTGTAAGAAGAAAGATGAAAACAGTATTGCTCATTTTGAAAGAGTGTGTGATTATTTATTTATAAAAAATGATAATGCATTAAGCGCAGACGAAATGTTGAAATTATTCTATTCATTAGAAACAATTTTTTCAGTTGTAAGTATGCATGATAAGGTATTAGAGATTGGATTATATGGTGAATTATCTTTAATAAATTACTTATACGAAAGAGGATTTGATTGTTATAAAAGTTGGCATACAGATTTTTTCAATAAGCATGACTTTGAGTTAAGTGAAAAAACAAAATTAGAAGTTAAGTCGACAATCAAAGATGTTAGAATTCATTCGTTTGGGAAAGATCAAATTGCAAGAAAACATTTAAATGTGTTTGTCGTTTCTTGCAAGTTAAAACCATGTGAATTGGGATTGTCTTTATATCAATTATGTAAACAAACCATTGCTTTGTTGGATAACAAAAATCAAATGCTGGCGATTGAATTATTGATGAAGAAGTTGGGATTGAATGAGGATTATCAAGGAATAAATTGTAATAAAAACGAAACGTATGAAGGTATAAAATTATATAATTCTAATAATATTCCAAAACTTGTTGATGTTATACCTGAAGGTATATCTAATGTTAGATATGATGTTGATTTCTCAAATATAAAAGATTCTGATTTTGATGAATTAAGGAGATTAATTTAAAATATGCGTTTAAGAGATGAAATTCTAAAGAATGAAGAATTGCTGTTGAAGGAAATGGGGAAAGACTTTAATTTATCTATAAAATATTTTATGGGAAAAATAAAAGCATTAAACAATGACGGAGATATTGTAAAGTTTTTAAACAATCCTTCGATAAGAACAATAAAGAAAGATCAATATAATGCAATACATGAAGCAGGATTAAAAACAGCTATTGATATTATGAACGAATATAAAGAGGATATTTGCCCAGCGACCAAGATTGAGGATTTAAAAGAAGGGGACTTAATAACAAGTTTAACTATTTGTGCGTTGGCAAACAATTTTAATCATCAAAAAGGAATGTATTATAATCAAGAAAAAAATATTGTTTTATTAAAAACACAAATAAGAAATGGCGTATATGATGATAATTGGATAGAACGAGATAAGAAGATTAAATATTATTTAGAAAATGAAAAAGAAAGTCTTAATTACGCAAGAAAAACCTATACGCACGTTCCAAACATTGTTTGTAATGAAATAATAGAACAAGAAAACAAAGATACAAAAGTATATTTATTTTATAGATATGCAGATGGAAATAGATATTTTTTTGGCGGGGAGTATAAGCCGGTTTCGTTTATTGAAGGAAATAAAGCAATTATATTAGACAAAGTTTAAAATACTCATTGCCTCTCTTTTTGAGATAAAAGAAGAGATTGAAAGGACAACAAACGAACATCAGATAGGTGTTCGTTTTTTTTGTTATGGGTGGGATTATCATGTGTTCTATATTGTGGTTTTGGGGATATGGTCAAATTGCACAAATTTATGAGAAATGGTGGATGTTTGTGCAAGGTGTACATGCTGATAATATCAGCGATTAGGTGGGGTTTTGAAAAGGAATAAAAAAAGACTGTACAAACTCAGTAATTTTGGGTTTCGCACAGTCGAAATGTGGCGGGACAGCTTCAATTCTCACCCTCGCCAAATTAAGTAAATATGGGGCTCAAACCTGTGTGCGAACGCAGTTCCGATTGATAGAGCGAACAAAGTTCAGGTTGAACTGAAAATTAAAAAATTATATTGCTTTAATTATGACTTAGCATATTGATAATCTTAAAAAAATATTGTATAATCAAAATATTATTGGAGGTTATATGAAAGCTCATAAAAAGATAATAATTTGGACTTTTTGGTCAAGTGTGTTGTTTGCAATTGGAACAGTAGTTTTTTATGTTTTGCAACATCAAGAGAATACTCCACAGATATACGAATGGGTTCATGATATTTGTTTAAGTTTTGCTGCTGGTCTAATTGTTCCATGTATAATTGAAATTGGTAATTATACTTCTGCTAAAAATAAACTTTATGAAAAATTATTTTCAGATTGCTCATCTTTTTACAATATATTAAATAGAGAAAGAGAAGATTTGTCTGTTATGATGAATATCATTGATAATAATCAAGATGTTGGTAATCTTAGAATTTATGCAAATAAAATCAGTAACTTAAATGATAATTATTTGAATAGGTGTGAAAATTATACAAAACACAAAGATTTCTCGTTCATTTCTTCATCAGATGTGAAAGTAAAGGGTAAAAGGTCGACTGCTGTATATAATACTGTAAATTGCATATCAAGGTTATTAAATCTAGTTTCTCAAAATATTGTAATTGTTAAATATATTGATTCTAATGATTTTAACAATGCGTATATAGAATGCTTTAATGCATTTCAAAATATTTGCAATTTAAAATCAGAATTAAACAATTGTGTTTGGGAAATGGAAAAGACACATAAGTTTGATATTAGTTGGGATAAACATTTATTATTGTCTTATGCTCAAAATGAAGATGCACAAATTAACAATTTGTTAGCTGTATATAGAAATAATGCAAATAGAAGATTCCAAATAAAACAAGCGTTTACAGTTGCAAATGATATTGCTGCAACTTTTTCACAAAAACAACAAGAATGTAGTAGTCAAAAAAATGATACAAAACACAATATAAGGAAAAGTAAAAAATCAAATACTCAGTCATAAAACTGAGTATTTTTTTTATATTTTTTAATTAAATAGATAATTTTACAAAAATATATGTTATAATCATATTATGGAACAATATGTAATACAAAATATGAAATTAATTGATGAATGGGATTGGGATGAAAACAATAAAATAGGATTAAACCCTAATCTTTTATCCTGTGGTTCTACAAAAAAAGCATTTTGGATTTGTAAAAAAGGACATAAATGGTATTCAAATATAAGGGATAGAAACAAAGGAAGTGGATGTCCATATTGTTCTAATAATAAAATACTTAAGGGTTATAATGATTTAGCAACAATTAATCCAATGCTTGCAAAAGAATGGAATTATGAAAAAAATGGCGAATTAAATCCCAATATGGTATCAGCAGGTAGCGAAAAGAGAGTATGGTGGAAATGTGAAAAAGGTCACGAGTGGATTGCCTGTATAAAAACAAGAAACAAAGGAAGTGGATGTCCATATTGTGCGGGGCAAAGAGCGATTAGTGGTTATAATGACCTAGCAACAATTAATCCAACACTTGCAAAAGAATGGGATTATGAAAAAAATAATGAGTTAAATCCAAGTATGGTGATGACAAATAGTGGCAAGAAAGTATGGTGGAAATGCGAAAAAGGTCATGAATGGCAAGCTACTGTAAATGACCGAAGTAATGGTTATGGTTGCCCTTATTGTTCTGGTAGACAAGCTATTGTTGGCTATAATGACCTAGCAACAGTTAATCCAACACTAACAAAAGAATGGGATTATGAAAAAAATAGAGAATTAAATCCCAACATGGTATCAGCAGGTAGCGAGAAGAAAGTGTGGTGGAAATGTGAAAAAGGTCATGAATGGCAAGCGAGAATAAGAGATAGAAATCATCTTGGTACAAATTGCCCAATTTGCGCAAAAGAGTTACAAACATCATTTCCTGAACAAACAATTTATTTTTACATAAAAAAATTATTTCCTGATGCTATTAATGGTGATAAACATTTAGGAATGGAATTTGATATTTTTATTCCAACAATAAATATTGCGATAGAATACGATGGTATTTTTTGGCATAAAAACAAGAAGATAATAGATGAAAAGAAAAATAAATTTTGTAAAGGAAATAACATACTCCTTATTAGGGTTAGAGAAGATAGTGAGTGTGAATGGATTGAAAACGACTGTTTAAAAATAATTACCTGTGGAACTTCAGAAGAAGGTTTAAAAAATGCATTAGAGCTTTTAATGACTTTTCTAAACAAGAAAGTTGATATCGATTTAAATAGAGACCGCTCTGATATCTATTCATTATTTGTAAACAATCAAAAAATCAAATCTTTATTAAATTTAAATCCTCAACTAGCAGAAGAATGGAATTATGAAAAAAATGGCAAACTTCAACCAGATATGGTTACCGCTAATAGTCATAAGAAAGTATGGTGGAAATGTAAAAAAGGACACGAATGGCAATCTGTTATAGCATATCGAAATCGAGGGAGTAGATGTCCTATATGTGCAAAAGAAAAAAGAAAACAACATTTATAAAATAGATTTAAAAAATAAAAGAAATTTTGCGAAAGTGGGCAAATCCTTTGTAATTTGGAGTGCTTGCGAATCGTAATCCTGTTGTTTAATCACAAACTTAATAACAAAATAAAAAGGGTCGGCTCTTTGTAGCCAACCTTTTTTACACATTACTATTTCTTATTTATATCTCTTAAACTTGGTATTATAATTGCAGGAATACCTTTTAGACAAAAATAAAAGAACTGCGTGTGCGAACGCAGTTCCGAATGGCGGAGAGTTAGGGATTCGAACCCCAGATAGCTTTCACTATGCCAGTTTTCAAGACTGGTGTATTCAACCGCTCTACCAACTCTCCATATTTAGTTTTGGTTAACATTGGTTAACGAATATTAGTATATGGTATATTGGATAAAAAATCAAGTGTTTTTTGAAAAAATTTTATTATTTTTTGCAACAAAAAAAGGCAGAGTGATTTCTGCCTTTTTTATTAATTATATTTTTCTAGAATTTGTTTAATGCGGGTTTTGATTTTTTCGCGGGTTTCAAGTGGTTCGACAATTTCAAAAAATTCGCCATATTGAAGTGCCCAATAAATGAGTGAGTCTTCATTAACTTTGAATTCTGCGAAGATTTCATTTTTTGATTTTGAAAAGTCAACAGACTGACCAAACCAGTCAATAAGGTCATTGATTTTTTCTTCTTTCAAAACTTTAAGTTTTGCAGAAATGGTTTTTCCGTTCATCATATAAATATGTTCTTTAATATAATCTTTTACAGAAAATCTATCGTCACCAGAAACTAGTTCAATTGGTTTAACTGGTTCGTCCAAAATTTTCACAGTTGAAATATAATCAATTTTATAGTTTGCAAAATCATTATATTTGTCATAGTTGCAAACAAGATAATATTTTCCTCTATTGTTAACCATAAAGTATGGATTGATTTTATAAATTTTGCCTTCGCCTCTAAGTTTTAATTTTTTATCAATTCCATAAGCTGCATATTGAAATTCAACTTTCTTTTTTTGTTCGATGGCTTCGTTTAAGATTTCTATATTATAAAAAATTTGTTTGTTGTCGGTGTTGGTTTCGTCATCGATTTTTTCAAGGTGGTTGAATCTCTTCTTTTTAAATCTACTAAAATTTTTGGTAAGTCTGTTTGCAAGGTCTTTTGCATATTTTGATGGCATTGATTTTGATGAATAAATTGCATCAATCAAAAACAACAATTCACCATCTTCAAAATCTCTTTCACCAAGATATAATCCATTTTTACCGCATTTAACGATATCGTAGCCGTGTTCAATTAAGATATCAATGCTACTAGCAATGGTTTTTCTTTCGATTTCTATTCCATAATTTGAATAGAGTTTGTCGCCAATCATTGCATAGGTGAGTGGGTGGGTTTCATCAGTATTTTCTTGAAGAATTTTTAAGATGTATAATAAACCGCTTTTTTTATCACTTGCCATAAAATAATCTCCTTTATTAAATTTAGTATATCATAAAGCTAAAATCCAATAAAAGGGATTTAAAAGGCTTTTTTAAATATATGTAATTTCTTAACTGGTTTTATGTTTTTATTTTGCGATGAGTGATTTATTGTGATATATTTAAATCATGGAAGATATCAAAATTTATGTTTTAAACGATAATAAGTGTTATGATGAAAAGTTTGAGTGTGAACATGGACTTTCTTTTTATATTGAAACAAAAGACAGCAAGTTTTTGTTTGACTCAGGAGAAACTTCTGTGTTTTTGAACAATGCAGAAAAAATGAATATTGATTTAAATGAAATCGATTTTATTGCAATAAGTCATGGAGATTATGACCATGCAAACGGTTTGAAGTATTTGAATATTGATAAAAAAGATTTGTATATGCACCCAGATTGTTTTTTGTATAGAAAAAGCAAAAGAACTTTAAAGTTTGATGGGCTTAATCAAACAAAAGAGGAACTTGAAGAAAAATTTAATTTGAAAGAGTGCAAAATTGCAACAAAGATAAAAGATAAAATTTATTTTTTGGGACAAATTGAAAGGCAAGAAAAGTTCTTTATTGGCGGACTTCCTATGACAAATGAGCAAGGCGAAGATTATTTGCATTATGACGATTCTGGGGTGGCAATTGACACAGAAAAAGGCTTGGTGGTTATAACAGGTTGCAGTCATAGTGGATTATGCAATATTGTTGAAACTGCAAAAAAGGTGACGGGAAAGAGTGAAGTTTATGCAGTTGTTGGCGGTTTTCATTTGAAAGAAATTGATGAAAAAACCAATGAAGTGATTGATTATTTAAAGGAAAATTCTGTGCAGAAAATTTTGATTGCACATTGTGTTTCAACTGTTGTTTGTGAAAGATTTTTTGAAGAATTTAAAGACAAAGCAACAAGAGTTGAAACTGGAAAAGTATATAATATTTAGAAAGAAGAAATAATAAATAGATATGCTGAACTTAAATCAAAACAACAAGGTTAATTTTAAGAGGTTTTATGGAATTTAATAAATTGGTGCCAGAACTTTCGGTTTCAGATATTCAAGAGTCTAAAAAGTTTTATATTGATATTTTGCAATTTAAACTTGAATATGAAAGACAAGAAGATAAGTTTGTATATTTAAGCTATTTTGGTGCTCAAATTATGCTTGAAGAAGTCAATAATCATTGGTCGGTTGGACAACTTGAAAAACCTTTTGGAAGGGGAATAAATTTTCAAATTGAAACCAATGAAATTGATGCGGTTTATGACAGACTTATTAAAAATTCTGTTGAGATTTTTAAACCTATATTTGAAAGCAGATATAAGGCAGATGATGTGGTTTATGTTGAAAGAGAACTTTTAGTTCAAGACCCAGACGGATATTTGCTTAGATTTCAACAAACAGAAAACGAAGAAAAAAACTAAGGTGATTTGCCTTAGTTTTTATTTTTTTGATATTTATTTTATATTTTTATTTATTTTTTCTGCAATTAAATATATTTTTTCTTTTTCATCACCAGTTGCAGTTTTAAGTTTTGAAATTTTTGGTTTGCCCCAAATGTTAAACCATTTTGGACCAATCCATTCATTGTATTTTGTTTGATTGAAAATTGCAAAAATAATTGATGTTGCTGCCGCTGTTGGCTTTGGAAACAAAAGTTTGATGGCAATTTTAACAAGCCAGTTAATTGCGGCAGGGTAGTGGCTGGTCATTTTTGTTAAAGTGATTCCTGGGTGGGCGATGTTTAAAGTTGTTTTTGAATTTTCAAAAAGTTTTTTTGTTGCAAACATAAAGAATCGCTTTGAGTTTCCATATATTTTGCTGTTTGATTTTGATGATGAAAAATCAATGTCGTTTTCATTGAGCTTTGAATAGTTGTGGGCAATGCTTCCAAGAACTATGCAGGTTGAGTTTGCTTGTTTTTCAAGTTCTGGCAAAAGTTGTTTTGTGAAATAATATTGATAGACAAAATTGATTTGAAAAATGTTGTTATAACCAGAATCAAGTTTTGTGACTGGCACATTGTAAACTGCGGCATTATTGATTAAAATATCAATACCATTATATTTTTTAAGTTCTTTGATGCAGTTTTTAACAGAAGTTAAATTTGAATAGTCAAGCTCAACAATATCAATGTTTGTTTCTGGAAACCTTGATAATATCGCAGTTTTTAAATTTTCTGCAGAATTAATATTTCTGACAGCAAGTGTTAAGTTTGCAGAGAGTTCAGCCAATAAAAAGCAAATTTCTTTTCCAAGCCCACCTGTGGCTCCAGTGACCACGACTCTTTTATTTTTTAAGTTGTTGCAATATTTATTTAACCATTTTTTTGTATTCATAAAAAATCTCTCTTCAAGTTTTATGAGATTATTATATCACAAACAAAATAAAATGCGGAATAAATTCACTATAATTATGAATTATTAAATTCATAATAAATCAAACTAATTATTGAATTACTTGTTTATTGTTTGACAACTTTTTTTAGAATATGTAAACTTAAATTAGGTTATTATTATGAAAAATTTTAAGTTAAAAAACAGATTAATTTCTATTGTTGGCATTATTGCCATATTGGGTGCTATGATAGCATCAATTTTTGTGGGGGTTGTTGATGTTTCTGCTTTAAATAAAGCAGCTGCTGAAACGGATCACTATTCTGATGCGATGCTTACAGAATATTCAAACCAAGTTGTTGCAGAAATTAAAGCAAAAGACTATGTGAATGTTCCAGATAGCTATTCGCTTAGAGAAAATTATCCAATTTACACAGAGCAACAAAACCCTTCGTCTTTGTGTTGGGCTTTCTCTGCCAACAAAGTGCTTGAAACAACCCTTATGGTTAACACTGGTGAGTATTATAACTTTTCAGAAATTGGTCTTGGCTATCTTGCTTATTTAGATGGAAAGAGTAAAACTATTAAAGCTTCTAACTCTTTTAGCCAATTTGATAACACAATTAGAGATAAGGGTGTTATTATGGAAAGTTCATTTTCAAATGATATTATGAATTATATCAATGAAGACAATCACGAAAACTATGATTATATTCTTGATTTTGTTGATTCTAATGTTGATGAACTTGTAAGACCAATTTATTTGTCGCTTAATTCAAACTTTAACCATTTGACAACAGACTTTGCAAAACATTGTTTTATTAAATATTACATTCAAAACTATGGTGGACTTAATATGGTTCTTCCAAGTTTTTCAGAAAAAATTCCTCCAGAAAACAAAGTTATTCAATATGGTATGTTTTATACCCATCAACTTTCAGGTCTTCCAGCATACAGCTACACTGTTAACGATTCAGGAATCTATCTTGGTGAAAACCATGCTGTTTGCTTGATTGGTTGGAACAGTTATGGTTTTGTTGGTTTAAACAGCTGGGGTGTTGATGCTGGTGAATCTTATGAAGAAGTTATCATTCCTTATGATGTAATGGCTGACTTTTATAGAAGAGATTATAATGTTACAGACAAATGGCTTTGTGGTTATGACTATGTTCAAGATTCAAAGGTAACAGTTCATTCAACAGAAGCAAATGAATTTTCTGAAACAATTGTTGAAAATTCTACAAACCCAATGAAAAATGCTTTTTGTTATACAGAACCAGTTTCTGTTACATACAAAGTTTCAGGGGTTTCAAACTTTGAAACAATTTATACTTCAATTTATAAGGGAACAGAAGATGTTACCGATAAATTCACAATAAGCTATAATGATGCAACAAGTTTGGTAACAGTTTCTTATAATCCAATTAAAAACAACTTCTCATCTGGTGAAGATAAATTTTATGATGGTGGTTGCTATGCGGTTTATTTTTATGAAGATGTAAACTTAATTTCTGCTAGAAATTTGGTTGTTTATAGCGGAACTGAAGTTTCATATTTTAAACTTACAAACGACACAACCGAAGAACCTGTTTATTACTCAATGAGGAACTCTTGGGTTTCATCAATAAACACAGCAACTTATTATATTAACTGGGGAAGTGCTTATTTTCTTGAATTTTATTTAACAGAATATAACACAAGTGGAACAACCGAAATTTCTCCATTTATTTTCCAGGTATATAATGAATCTACTGGTCTTTATGAATCAGCAAGTTCTTCAGATTTTGGTATTCAATATAACTCAGGAGAGTCATTTGGAAACAGACACTTGATTAATGTTAGATATATTGATGCAAAATATATTGGAAGACTTATTAGATTTAACTTCTCTTTGGTTTCTCCGGAATATGGAACTCTTTGCAAAAGAGCATATTCTATTTCGCTTTATGTTTCAGCAGAATCTATTGCTGCAACCACAAATACAAAGCCAATTATTTACAACCTTAATGGCGGAAGAAACAGCGAAAAGAACCAATCAATTTATCCAAATTTTAGTCAATCAACAATTTATACTATAACCGTGTTTGATGCTATCACTTCAAGAACTGGTTATGTTTTTGGTGGTTGGTATTTAAGTCCAGATTTTTCTGGTGAAAAGGTTTTAAGAATAAATTTAACAAGCGAACAAGCAGGTCCAATTGTGCTTTATGCAAAGTGGATATACACTAATGTTGATTATTTCTCACTTAGTCTTCAAGCTTCAAAAATTTATAACCACGACAAGACTGAAAAAACACTTCAAGGTGATCTTTCAGAAAAAGCCACTTTGACTTATGGTGAAAGTTTTGAGTTTAATACAAGGTTTAATTTGACAGATGAACTTAAAAGCAAGTCATTCTCATTTAAGTATTATTATTATGTTAATGGTGAATTAATTGAAGCTGTTGATCTTATTGAAGATAGTGATGAAGTGACAGTTTTGAGTGAATATGTAAAAACCTATGGCGGACTTAGTGACAGTGTTTTCACTTATCCAAACTTAGAAGTGGGTGAGTATTATATTAGAATTGTTGCCGCTGTGGTTATTAGTCACGAATATAGCATGAGTGACGAAGTTGATTATACTGTTGAAGTTAATCCAAAAACAGTTACAATCAATTATGATGCAACCGCTTCAACAAAGCATTTATACGATGCAGAATATCACTTGCCAAAGGCAGCTTTTGCTGGATATTACAGCGAACACTCTGCTGAATTTGCAGAAGTGAAATTCAATCAAAAAGCACAAATGGATGCAGGTGAATATAACTATACTGTGGTTGATATCACAAACGATAACTATGTTTTAGAAGAACAATTTAAAACAAGATACTATCTTCTTAAAATATCACCAAAACCACTCACTTTGATTTGGTCTGGTGTTGAAACAACATATAATTCAAAACTTCAAGCTCCAACTTGTGAAGTTGAAGGTTTGATTGGCGAAGATACTATTAGAGTTGTCTTTAATGTTGAGGGTTATAGAGATGCTGGTGAATATGAATTTATCATTAAAACAAGCAATAACCCTAACTATGCAATTCCTGTAAGTCAAGTTGTTAATTTTAAAATTAACAAGGCGACAATTGTTGTTACTTTTGATGATGTTGAAGAAAGAGCACAAAGTTCTGCAAAACACAGAACAGGCATAACATTTAAATATGATCCAACACAACTTAAAGGTGACGACAAAATCACAGATCTTAACATTTCAGGAACTTCTGTTGGTTTGACAGAAACAGAAGCTGGAGAGTATCCAATTATTGGCTCATATGAAAGTGATAACTATATTGTTGAGTTTGCCGAAGGCAGCTATTACACTTTAACAGGTTGGTATTATGTTCAATATCTTCTTCCAAATGGAGAGATTTATAGAGAAAAGGTAAACTATGGTGAGGCTCCAAAGGGAATCACCGATGAAGTTTATAAAGTTTCAAAACTCAAAAAACTTGAATATAGTGAAGAACTTGTTGAAACTGGTGATGATATTTATATTACTGTTACAGAAAAAGATTATACTTGGTATGTTCTTATTGCCGCAGCAGTTGTTATTTTGCTTATCATTTATTGGGTTGGAACAAGAAGAGTTAGAAAAAACAAAGTTAGATAATTTAAAATCATCACAAATTTGTGATGATTTTTTTTGTTTTTGGCTTAGTTTTATTGAAAAAATGAAATATTGTGATATAATTGACTTATCATTATGAAATGAGGTTTTTATGGAAAAATTAGATATTAAGAAAATTTATGACAATCCTGCTGAATTTGAAAATAAAAAAGTTAAAGTTGCAGGTTGGGTTAAATCTGCAAGAGGTGGAAAATCTTTTGGATTTTTAGACCTTAATGATGGTTCTAGTTTTAAAGGTGTTCAAGTTGTTTTTGATGCTGATAAAATTAGCAATTTTGAAGATGTTTCAAAACTTAACACTGGTTCAAGTGTTGTTGCAGAAGGTACATTAATTTTAACACCAGAAGCTAGACAACCATTTGAAATTCAAGCTTCGGCAGTTGAAGTTTTGTCTGCAACAGATAGCGAATATCCTCTTCAAAAGAAGAAGATGACTCTTGAATTTTTGAGAGAACAAGCATATTTGAGACCAAGAACAAACACATATTCTGCTGTGTTTAGAATTAGAAGTGAATGTTCTTATGCCATTCACAAATTTATGCATGATGAAGGATTTGTTTATGTGCATACTCCAATTTTAACAAAGTCTGACTGTGAAGGCGGAAGCCAACTTTTTAAAGTTTCAACACAAGACATTTATGCAAAAAATGCAAACTTAAACCCACAAGATGAACTTTTTGGCGGAAAGGTATTTTTGACTCCAACTGGTCAACTTGAAGGCGAAGCTCTTGCTATGGCATTTGGAAAAATTTATACATTTGGACCTACTTTTAGGGCAGAAAACAGCAATACAACCAGACATGCAAACGAATTTTGGATGATGGAACCAGAAATTGCTTTTTGTGACCTTAATGGTCTTATGGATTTTGAAGAAAAAATGATTAAATATATCATTAAACATCTTCTTGAAAATTGCAGACCAGAACTTGAATTCTGCAACAAAAACATTGATACAGGTTTGATTGAAAGACTTGAACTTATTGCAAATTCTGAATTTGGCAGAATCACTTATACTGATGCAATTGAAACACTTAAAAAGAATAACGATAAGTTTGAATTTAAGGTTGAGTGGGGCTGTGATATTGCAACAGAACACGAAAGATATCTTAGCGAAGTTGTGTTTGGCAAACCTGTGTTTGTAACTAACTATCCAAAAGAAATCAAAGCATTCTACATGAAGCAAGACGAAGGTGGCAAAACTGTTTCTGCAGTTGACTGTTTGGTTCCTGGAATTGGTGAACTTACAGGTGGAAGTCAAAGAGAAACCGATTATGACAAGCTTGTTAATAGAATGAACGAACTTGGACTCAAACAAGAAGACTATTGGTGGTATTTAAACCTTAGAAAATTTGGCAGTGTTGAACACTCTGGTTTTGGTATTGGTTTTGAAAGACTTGTTATGTATGTTACTGGTATGAGCAATATTAGAGATGTTGAGTTATTTCCAAGAACTCCAAATAACTGCGAATTTTAATTTAATACAAAATAAAAACACGGAATATTTTCCGTGTTTTTTTTGTTTGAAATTTATTCTCCCATACCACCTTGTGAAAGGGAAGCAGAGATGTTTGCAATAACAGATTTAACAGCAATTTCTTTTGGTTTTTCGGTTCTATAAATATCTTCACAGTTAACGGTTATTGTGGCAAAAGGCTTATAAGATTTTCCACTTTCTAAGTAGATGGCATTTTCTTCATCTTGAGCTCTGCCTTGAAGATTTTTATAGGTTTCTTCTGGTTTTAAATAAATTCTTTGCCCGAAACCTTTTAAAAATGAATCCATTCTTTTTTCAATGAAATCATAAGGCATATAAAAGGCTTGTGAAACCATCAACTCTTCATCGTGTGAAAGTTCGATAACTGCACCGATATCAGCTCCAGCATCTAAAATGTATGGTCTGTTTAAAGATTCTGTTGCTTCTTCTAAGAGTCTTGCTTTCCAATAACTCATTGCAACTTTTTTTGCCTTTGGTGTGAGAGTTTTGCTTTGTTGACACTTTGCAAGTGATTCAACAAGTGGCGATAATTCTCTAAAATTGAAAATTGATTTATAAAGTTTTCCAATTTCTGCAAGTTCAGAGCCATCAACAATAGTGTGCCAATGACCAGCAATATCATAAATGATTAAGTTTGTGAGAAGGTCAGAACTTAAAACAAAGTCTGGTGTGTTTTTATCTTCAATTAAATTTTCGGCAAAAAATGACTTTCCAACTTGTTTTGGACCAATGAGTGCTATTGATTTTTCTAATATTTTTGATCTTTCCATATATGCTTATTTTACCATAAAATCCGTCAAAAATCAATAATTACAACAAAAAAGCCCACCGTGTGGTGGGTGGGGCTTAAAGTTCAATAATATTGAATGCGGCAGATCTTATTAGTCTGTTATAAACCGCAAGTGAAACACCTTCGGTTTCGGGGCATCTAACAAAAACCTGTTTAGCATTTTTCTGGTCAAGTTCACGAAGAACTGCAAACAAGTTGTGTGCTTGTGATTTTGCATCGTCTTTTTTGCCGTAAGAAATTGATTGAACGGGTATAAGTTGTTCTTCGCCATCAAAACACATAACAATTGTGTTTTCAGACTGATTTTTGCTTACAAAAGCGACAAATGCTTCAAGTGAACCACTGACAATTGTTACGGTTGCATTTGGAGCATAATGCTTATATTTCATACCTGGTGACCTAACAATGCTGCCGTCTTTTACACCTTCGGTAACTTCTTTTGCAACTTTGACAGGGGAGTTTAAAACCGCTTCAATTTCTTCTTTAGTGATGATTCCCGGTCTTAAAATTATTGGGGTTTCTTCTAAAACTGAAATAACTGTTGATTCAACACCGGCATCACAGATTCCGCCGTCAATAATCAAAGGAATTTTGCCGTTCATATCGTCAAAAACGGCAGTTGCTGTTGTTGGACTTGGCTTTCCACTTAAATTTGCACTCGGTGCAGAAAATGGAACTTTAGAGCGGTTGATTATTTCTCTTGCGATTTCATTTGATGGCATTCTTACACCAACAGAACTTAAACCTGCTGAGGTTTCATCGCAAATTTTGTCGCCTTTTGGCATAACAATTGTGAGTGGACCTGGCCAGAATTTTTCTGCAAGTTTTTGAGCGGTTTTTGAAAATTCTGAAACAATGCCGTCAAGCATATCAATATTTCCAATATGAACAATGAGCGGGTTGTCGGCAGGTCTGCCTTTGGCTGCAAAGATTTTTTTGATTGCAGCTGGATTTCTTGAATCTCCGGCAAGGCCATAAACTGTTTCTGTTGGCACGGCAACGATTTCACCTTGTTTTAAAAGTTGACAGGCAAGGTTGATACTTTCTTCATTTGCGATTAATAATTTTGTTTCCATAATATGCTTATTTTAACATTATAAATTGATTTATTCAATTATTTTGACAATAAAAAACTCATAGATTAACTATGAGTTGTGTTTTAGAAAAACAAATGTTCGACTAAAATTTTGATTGCCATCAAGCAGATGATGAGTCCGCCAACAAAGGTGGCTTTTTTTCTGTGTTTTTCACCAAATTTGTTTCCGATGAAAGCTCCTAAAAAACTGAGTGAAAAGGTGCAGATTCCGATACTTGGAATTGCAATAAACATATTTGTTTTAACCATTGCAAAGGTTACACCAATTGCAAGTGCATCAATGCTGGTTGCAATTGCAAGAATAAGCATTTTTGAAAGTGATAAGTCGTTTGGGCATTCATCTTCATCAATTTCATCTCTTGAAAAGGCATCTTTTATCATTTTTCCGCCAATGAAACCAAGAAGAACAAAGGCAATCCAATGGTCGAAGTCTTTGATATATGATGCGAAAACTGAACCGATTAAATAACCAATAAGTGGCATAATCATTTGAAATAAGCCAAACCATATTCCACACAAAAGGGCGGTTGTTCTTGGTTTTTCGCGACAAGAAAGACCTTTGCAAACTGAAACTGCAAAGGCATCCATTGAAACAGCAACGGCAATGATTAAAATTTCAATGATTCCCATAAACTTTATCCTTTTAATTTATATGCTTATAATATAGCAAAAATTTATTTGTTTAGGCAAATTGTTTATGGTTGCATTTGACGAATATTTGCCAACTTTGATATACTCTTTTTAGAAAAGAGGTGAATTGTATGACCAGAATTGCAGTTATTTCAGATATTCATGCAAACTACGAAGCCATTAAAGCGGTGGCAGAAGACATAAAAAAACAAAATGTTGACAAGGTTATTTGTTTGGGTGACATTGTTGGCAAGGGAATAAATGCTCATAAAGCGGTTGAAATTGTTAGAGAGATCTCAGATGTTTGTATTATGGGAAACCTTGAAGAGCGAACCTGTGCTAATCCAGAAGATTTTAAAGATGATAAAATTGAGTTTTCAAGAATCACATATAACAAAACTTTGGTTACAGAAGACGATATTGAATTTATGAAGAATCTTCCACAGTGCTATGAAATGTGGCTCAGTGGCAATTTTGTTCGATTTTTTCATTCTAATCCAAACAGTTATTTTATTCCGATTCATCCATACGAAACTGATTTTAAAGAAAAGTTTAAAATGTTTGAGGGTGGAAGATACACCGTTTCTGACAAACTTGCAGATATGGTTGTTTGTGGACATTTTCATTTTCAATATATGGAAAAGATTTTTAACCGAACAATTGTTAATGTTGGAAGTGTTGGAAGTCCTGGCTGCTTGATTTCAGATGAAAAATATAATGCAGAGCCAAGAGAAATTGTTCAGGCACACTATGCAATTTTGGAAGGTGAGATTGATTCAAAAGAAAAGGGCAACATTGGTGTCACTTTTAGAAGTGTTGACTATGATGTTGAAAAAGAGCTTAAATCTGGTGAGTTTAACCCAGAATTTGAAGGCTATGCAAACGAACTTAGATTTGCAAAATATAGATATATTGACAAAGAAAAAGAAAAACTTGAAAAAATGGGATATAAGTTTTAAAATGAAAAGCAGAAGAATATTCTTCTGTTTTTTGTTTGATTATTTTTGATAATAGGGGAAATAATTAAATAAAATGCAATATAAAAAATTTTTAAAAATTTTATAAAAAAGTGTTGCATTATTTTGAAACCTGTTATATAATACCATTGTTCGCTTGAAGAACAAAACTTAATATTCCCCAGTAGCTCAGTGGTGGAGCACTCGACTGTTAATCGATAGGCCGTAGGTTCGAACCCTACCTGGGGAGCCAACATAAAAAGTTCGAACCAAACGGTTCGGACTTTTTTGCTTTATATAAATATCGCTTAGGAGAAAAGATTATTTTGGGTTTTATAATTTTATTAATTCTCATTGCTTTATTATCAGTTTTTCTATCAAGAAATCATTTTTCTAATGAAAAAATTATAAAACAAAAAGGAAAATATGGCGAGTTTTATGTAAGTCAAATATTAGGAAACTCAATAGATGGTATAAAACAAGTATTTAATGACTACAAATTTATATCAAACGGCAAATCCGTCCAAATCGACCATATATACATAAACAAAAATGGTATTTTCGTTATAGAAACAAAAAATTATAAAGGTTCTATTTATGGAAACGAAGAACAGCAAGAATGGACTCAAGTATTAGCATACGGAAATGTAAAAAATAAATTTTACAATCCTATAAAACAAAACAATTCACACATTTATAAACTTCAAAAATTTTTACCAAAAAATATAGATATTATTTCAATAGTTGTTTTTATAGATGCAGATATTGAAAATGTAGATTCACATAATGTTTGTAATGTAGATGAACTTAATGAAATTCTAAATATGAATTATGGAAAAACAATTTCCCCAAAACAAATAGACTATACTGCAAATATTTTAAGAAAATATCAAAATAATAATATTACAGAAGAGGAACATATTAACAATATTCATAAAATGCAAGAGGATATTGAAAATAATATTTGCCCAAGATGTGGTGCAGAACTTGTTTTAAGAAAGGGTCAATATGGAGAATTTTATGGTTGCTCAAATTATCCAAAATGCAAATTTAAGAAAAAAGCATAATAGTCCATACTTTCAATGATGGTATGGAGCCAAAATAGAAGACCGGAAGGTCTTCTTTTTTCGTGTTTAGATTATTAGTTTGTGAGAAATTATTTACAAAATATTTTATTTTTCATATAATATCAACAGATTAAAAAGGTGAAATTATGGACGAAATTAAACTTAGAGAAAAAAAGG
>JAZRNH010000058.1:0-22040 GCA_045648025.1 Clostridia bacterium | reverse complement strand
GTTGTTGTGACTGATGAAAAGTTTAATAAATTTACTCCATTAATTGAAAAATTAAAAAAGCATTTTTCATCATTTGGAATTGTTAAAAATGTAAATAAATTGAATAACAATGTAATTTTTGGCAATTTAGATAAAAAAATCTATGGAATTTATGAACTTGAAAAAAATGATTTTGCTGTGCAATATTTTGTTAATAACAAAAGTTTTCTTCAAGTTAATGATGAAGTTAAAAATTTAATTTATCAAAAAATTATCGACACAGTTGGCAAACAAAAAAATGTTATTGATGCTTATAGTGGTGCAGGTTTACTTTCAAGTATTCTAGCAAAAAGTGGTGCAAATGTTTATGCGGTTGAAATTGTTAAAGAAGCAACTGAAAATGCAAACAAATTGAAATTTTTGAACGATTTATACAATTTAACAAATAAAAATGGTGACTGTGCCAAGATTATTCCTGAACTTGCAAAAGAGCTTAAAGGTGACTTTATGATTGTGGTTGACCCACCAAGAAAAGGATTAGATGATGCGGTTGTTGATGTGTTTTTAAAGACAAAACCAAAAATGATTGTTTATTTATCTTGCAATCCTGCAACACTTGCAAGAGACTTGTCTAAGTTGCTTTCAGAATATAAAATTGACTTCGTTCAACCTTATGATATGTTTCCACAAACAGCAAATGTTGAAACACTTGTTTGTTTAAAACTTAAATAAACAAGTGGGTAAATATTTTTGTTGAATTTCGCCCACGGCGGCAGTGTGACATATATATCATATAAGAAAAGAAAATAGACAAAATGAAACACTTGTTTGTTTGAAACTTAAATAAACAAGTGGATAAAAAAAACTGCAAAATATTCAATTTTGTGGTAAAAAATTCTGCAAAAAATTATGTAAATGGTGAAAATATGGAGATTTGGGACTTATATGATGAAAATGGAAACAAATTGAACATCACCCACAAAAGAGGTGATGACTTACCAGAAAATTGTTTTCATTTGGTGGTTCATATATGGATAAAAAACAAAGCAAATAAATTTTTAATAACCAGAAGAGCTGCCTCAAGAGAGAAGTTTCCAAATATGCTTGAAACTGTTGGCGGCTCTGTTCTTCAAAATGAAACAGCTGCAGAAGCTGCGGTTAGAGAATTGTTTGAAGAAATTGGTTTAAAAATAACAGAAAAATCATTAAAAACAATTTACACCGCTGTTAGAAAAGAATATATGGGAAAAAAATATAATGATATTTTAACAGCATATATTGTTGATTATAATGGCGATATTGATTTGACAGCTGCGACAACAGATGAAGTATTTGAATTTATGTGGCTTGACCTTGAAGAAGTTAAAAGACTTCAAGATGAAAAAACATTTGTTCCGTCGCACGAATATATTTTTGCTGCTTTTGAAAAACTGCAAAAATCACAAGAAAAATTAAAAAAAATAAGCAAAAATAAACAAAAATCAAAATATAATCGCGAAAAATCGAAATATTTTGATTATTATGATGACATAAAGCATAGCTCTCACAAAGTTATTGATTGGTGATAAAATATGAAAAAATTAGTTTCAATTGTTGGACAAACTTCATCGGGAAAGAGTTCGCTTGGCATTGCCCTTGCGGAGTTTTTCGATGGCGAAATTGTTTCTGCAGATTCAAGGCAAGTTTATGTTGGTCTTGACTGGTGTTCTGGAAAGGTTACAAAAGAAGAGATGGAACAAGTGAAGCATCATTTGATTGATGTTGCTGAGCTTGGCAACCAGTTTACACTTTTTGATTTTCAACAAGCAGCCTACAGTGCCATTGATGATATTCATGAAAGGGGCAAAGTTCCATTTTTGGTTGGTGGAACAGGGCTATATTCAAGAAGCATTGTTGAGGGTTATAACTTAGAGCCTTCTAAGCCAGATTTAGAACTTAGAAATAAACTTGAAGGGTTGTCACTTGATGAGCTTAGAGATATGTGTCATCAAAAAGGCATAAAAACCGAAGATGAAACCACTTGCAGAAGGCTCATCAGACTTTTAGAAAGAGATTTAACCGAAAAACAAGAAAATCAACCAAGATATGAAGTTTTGCAAATTGGAATCAAATTTGACAGGGCTGAGATTTATGAAAGAATTAGAGTTAGGTTAGAAGCTAGAATGCCTTTTATGATTGAAGAAATCAAAAATTTAAAGAAAAAAGGTGTTTCAGCAGAATTTTTAAATTCACTTGGGCTTGAAGCAAAATTTGTTCAAAGATATTTAGATGGTGAATTTGCTTCTTATGAAGAATTTTTTGAAGAATTGTTTAAAGAAGAACGACATTTTGCCAAAAGGCAACAAACTTGGTATAACAAAGAAAAAAATCTTATTTGGCTTGATGCAAATGATAATCTTGTTGAAACCGCGAAAAAACTTGTTCAAGAGTTTTTGAACAAATAAAAAATTAATTCTTATTTTGTTTTGAATAAAACAAACAACTGACTATAATAAAATTATTAAAAAATCAAATAAAATGATTCAAAAATCATAAAAAATGATTTTAAGGAGACATACTATGAAATTTTCGACCAATCCTGTTCGTGGCACCGTTGACTATCTTCCATCAGAAATGGAAGTTAGGTCTTATGCTGAGCAAATTATTCTTCAAACCTATAAACAAAATGGTTTTTTGCAAATCAAAACACCAATTTTAGAAAACTTAGATTTGCTCACAAATGGTGATTCTGGTGATAACCAAAAACTTATGTTTAAAACAGTTAAAAGAGGTGACAAGCTTGACCTTTCAAAACCAAACCTTTCTGAAAATGATATTGTTGAAGAAGGTTTGAGATATGACCTTACTGTTCCACTTGTTAGATTTTTTGCAAACAATAAAGAAAAGTTGCCAACTCCATTTAAAGCTATTCAAATTGATGAAGCTTTTAGAGCAGAAAGACCACAAAGGGGCAGAGTGAGACAGTTTACTCAATGTGATATTGACATTTTGGGTGATAGCTCACCACTTTGCGAAGTTGAACTTTTATATTCATATATGGTGGCTTATTCAAAACTTGGTTTTAACAATTTGACCATCAAAGTTAATGACAGAAGAGCATTAAATGAAATTATTACAGCAGTTGGCTTTGATGAAAGCAAGGTTATTGACATTTGTGTAAGTTTGGACAAACTTGACAAAATTGGTTTTGACGGAGTTTCAAAAGAACTTGTTGAAAATGGCTATAATGCAGAATCTGTTCAAAAACTTATGAAAATTTTTGAAGGTCTTAAAGCCGCAAAAACAAATGATGAAAGATTTGGCCTTTTGAAAGTTGCTGGTGTTTCTGCTGCAGTTGTTGATTCGCTCAAACTTATTATTGACACAACAATGAAATTTAAAATTGCTGATTTTAAAATTGTTTATGATGCAACAATTATAAGAGGTCAAGGTTATTACACTGGCACAGTTTTCGAAGTGTATGACGAAGAGTTTGGCAGAGCACTTGGTGGCGGCGGAAGATACGACAAAATGGTTGAAAAATTCTTAGGCACACCAGTTCCTGCAGTTGGTGCAAGTATTGGTTTGTATTCTGTTGTTATGCTTATGGTTGAAAGAAAAATCAAAACATCAAGCAAAAAACTTGGTCTTATTTATGATAAGGCAGCAAGTTTTGAAGATATTATGAAGGCAAAAGTTGAACTTATGAACAAAGGATATTCTGTTGCAACATTTGCTTTTCCTAAAAACTTTAACAACTTCGCTGAAAAACTTAAACAAAACGGATATAACCAAATTGTAAAAATTGCTGACATTAACAAAATTATTGACTTATAATATACAAGAGAGAAGGTAATGGATTACAATATTTCAAATTGGATATTTGAAACTGTGGGTGATAGCAAATGGTTTTTGCAACTAACAAAAATTTTCACTCATCTGGGCGATGCGATAACAATAATTTCTATTATTGCAATATTGCTTTTATTTAAAAAGACAAGAAAACTTGCGGTTTATATGGGAATCACGGCATTTGTGGTGTTTTCAATAAATAATTTTATTATAAAACCACTTGTTGCAAGAGATAGACCATTTGTGGCTTATCCTGAATTTTTGAGCCTTTTAGAAACTGCCAGTTATGATCCTCCAACAAGTTATTCATTTGCATCGGGTCATTCAATAACATCAATGGCTGTTGCAGTTGCGGTTTTTATGTTTTATAAAAAAATAGGAATCGCGGCAATTTGCTGTTCTGTTTTAATTGGCTCAACAAGAGTAATTTTAACAGTTCATTATTTTAGTGATGTTTTGGTTGGATTTGTTCTTGGTGCGGCTGCGGCAGTTGGAATGCACTATTTATTAAAATTTATTGAATCAAAAATTAAATTAAAACAAAGGAAGGTTAATATGAAAACTATTGTTTTGGCTACTGGAAATCAACACAAACTTAAAGAAATTAGAGAAATGATGAAAGATTTCACAGTGGTTTCACTCAAAGATATTGGTTTTGTGGCTGATATTGAAGAAACTGGTGAAACTATGGAAGCTAATGCAAAAATTAAAGCCGATGCAATTTATGATTATTGCAAAGAAAAAGGTCTTGATTATGCTGTTATGGCAGATGACTCTGGCCTTTGTGTAGCAGAACTTGGTGGGGCACCTGGTGTTCACTCAGCAAGATATTCTGGCGACCATGATGACGAAGCAAACAGACAAAAATTGCTTTCTGAACTTGATGGCAGCACAGACAGAACTGCTTATTATGAATGTGACATTTGTTATAGAGATGAAAATGAAACCAAAATTTTTGTTGGCAGAACCTATGGCAAAATCACAACTGAAAAAATTGGTGATGAATCATTTTGTTATGACTGTTTGTTCTTCTCTGATGACCTTCAAAAAACATTTGGTGAATCAACCGAAGAAGAAAAAAATTCTGTTTCACACAGAGGCAGAGCTGTTGAAGAACTTAAAAATTATTTAACAAAAAAATAATTATTAAAATTAATAAAAATAAAAAAAGCCGTGAAAAATTTCACGGTTTTTTGTTTGATTGAAATTTTTAATAATTTTTGCATAAAATGTATTTTTTGCTTTTAATTTTAATTGATTATACAAATTGCGGTTGAAAATTCTTTTGAGTGTGATATTGAAATTTTGATTTCTTTTGCACCAGCTTTTTCAAGTTCAGCTTTTATTGTGTCATTTAAAACAATAAAAGGTCTGCCCTCTTTTGTGGCAGAAATTTCAATATCTTGAAAGCAAAGTTTTCTGTTTGAAAATGCTTTCACAACTGCTTCTTTCACACACCAAAAAGAGCAATATTGCTCATGTGAATTTTTGAATTTTTTGGCAAATTCAATTTCACTTTTTGTAAATGCTCTTTTAATAAAATTTTCTGACACGGTTTTAAAACGGTCATTTTGTTCAATATCAATTCCTACTTCCATAATCTCATTTTAAACAATTGCTGCAAAATTTTCAATCAAATCTGCAATTTATTTTGAAAACTTGTTTTTGTTAGTGTATAATTGGCTTATGAAAACTGCAGTTCAAAAAGTTAAAAACTTTTTTTATGAAAAAAGAGATTATTGCCTTGTTATGGCAATTGTTTTTGTCTTGTTTAATTTTATACTTCTTTTAAACGGTTGTTTTCCATACGGCAAAAAGACGGTTTTAATGGGTGATTCACTGGTTCAAGTGGGAGCTTTTTTTGAACATATTTTTGCTGTGTTTGAGGGAAAGGCTTCGTTGTTTTATTCAAACTATGTTGGCGGCGGAGTTGAGATTTTTTCAACAATTGAATATATGCTTTTGAATCCGTTTTATTTGATTGTTTTGCTATTTGGAAAAAATCTTGTGTTTTATTCATTTAATTTTGCTGTTATGCTTATGTTTATTTTTAATGCAATTGTGTTTTTCTGGTTTGCAAAAAAATATTTTAAAAACATAAACTTAATCACAAAAATTGCATTGACAATTTTATTTACATTTTCAATTTATATAACAACAAACTTTTGTTTGGTTACTTGGCTTATTTTTCCTGGACTTTTGCTTTTATTGGTTGATAAGTTTTTAAAACTTGTTGAAAGCGGCAAAATGGTTGGTTTTGTTGTTGTGCTTTCTTGGTTTGTTGTAAACTGCTTTAGTGTTGGTGTTAGCTCAAACATACTCTTAGTTGTTTTGTTTTCGGCATACATTTTCTTAACCGTTCAAAAAGAAGACTGGGGCAAAGTGTTTGTTAGACTTGTTGTTGCTTATGTTCTTGCAATTTTGGCAGTTGTGGCAATATTGTTTCCAGCAATAATCGCACTTCTTGGCGGCGGAAGAGTTTCTTCTGGTGGGTTGTTTTCTGGTGAGTTTAACAACTTAACAGTTTCAAAACTTGGAGCGATTGCACTTGAAGGAATCTTGTTTGTTTTTGCTATTTATCACCTTGTTAAATTAAATAAAAAAGAAGGCAAAACAAAGTTTTATATTTTTGCAATAATTTTGACAACCATCACAATTTTATGTGGTGGAATCACAAGACTTCTTTGTGGTCTTCAATATAATGGATTCCATTTTAGATTTTATTTTATAAATGAAGTTGTTTTGTTTTTGATTTCTCTTGAATTTTTTAATGCTAAATATGAAATTAAAACTGCAGAAAAACCATGCGAATTTAAGCTTTATAAAATTTTATATTTTGTGTTTATGTTTATGGCAGGTTTCTGTTTGTTGTGGTGGGTGATTCTTTCTGCTTCAAAATTTGGAATTGGCTTAAAATCAATTGTTCCAGAAAAAAGCATTTCAACCGCGGCAGCGATTCTTTTTGCGGTTGTCTTGTTTGGCTTGGTTTTCTCAATGTTCGCAGCAAGAAAGGGCTTGATCACCAAAAAACTTGCAAAGGTGTTTTTGGTTTTTGCAGTTGTTTCAACAATGATAACATCAGTGCTTTCAGTTGGTTTTTATATGGGCTCAGAAGTTCAAGTTTATCAACTTAAAAAACTTACTCGAAACTTAGATGAAAATGGCAAACTAAAAATCGTTTCTGGAAACTTGTATGACAGTTCAAATGCGGTGAGTCTTGGAATTCGAAATAATTCTTATTTTTCATCACTTGTATCACACAAAACCCTTGATTCAAATGCAAATATGGGTTATTACACATCAAAAGTGGCTGTGTTATCACACCACGGAAACTTGATTTATGATTCACTTATGGGTTATAAATATGTGCTTTCTTACGAAGAATTGAATAGACCTTATTTGAAACTTATTTCAAGTGATGAAGAAATGAAGTTGTATGAAAACACTCTTGCAACATCATCAGCTGTATTTATTGATGAGTCATTTGATTATAGTGAAAATTTGTCGCCAAGTGAAAATTTGGTTAATCTTCAAACTGCAATGTCAGTTGAGGGTGAACTCTTTAAAAACTTAACTATTTCAAAAACCGAAGTTGAAGAGTTTGATGAGGGTTATGCAAAGTATATCACCAAATATTCAATCACTGCTGAAACTGATGGAATTGTTTATATCAATCAAGATATAATGACATTAAACAAAGACCAAAATAAAAATTTCACCAAATATTTCGACGACTTATTGGGTGAAAATTCAAAGTATTATTTTGTTGAAAAACTTCCATCAGACAAAATAAAAACCGACCTTATGTTTGTGTCGGCTGGTGAAACTGTTGAGTTTTATATTTGCTCACTTGATGATGAAGCGGCTTCAAGTGATTTGGTTTCGTTTGAATTTATGGATTACCAAGTTGCAAAAACCGTTTGTGAAAAACTTCAAGCAAATTCTTGTGAACTTAAATACACAAAAAATGGCTATGAAGTTGTGACAAATGGAAAAACCGGAAGACTTGTTGTTATGAGCACAGATATCGACAATATGAAATATTTTGCAAACAATGAAGAAATTGAAGTTGGTCACGAAATTGGTTATTTTGTTTCGGTTAACATTTCAGAAAACACTGAAACTTTTGTGGCAAAATATAACAACAAACCTGCAAAAATATGGATTGTTGTGGTGCTTATTATGGCAGGTTTAATTGCTGCAATTTCAATTGTTTACAAAAAGACAAAGTTTAAATTTTTAGAAAAGATTTTGCCAATGACGGTTTTTGTTGCAAATTGTTGCATTTTGTTAGTATTTGTCTTGTTTGGTATTTTTTTGACTATTTTTAGAATGTGGGTTTAAATTTCAAAAATAATCTGTTATAATGAAATTACACAAAAGAAAAAGTTCAATTTTGTTATAGAAAATTTTACAAAAGATGGCTGTTTACAAAAGAAAGTTCGCTATTATCAAAAGAAAAAGTTTACAAAAGAAAATTACAAATGATAAAAAACAAAGTTGAAATAATTTACAAATGATGCCGCCAAGGTGAGGGACCACTTCACCTTGGCTTTTTTCTTTGACAAAACTTATTTTAGCCATAGTTGTTGTTTTTTATGCTGAGAATTTTGGCTGGTTTTGACAAAAAATAAGTATTAAAAAAGCATTATGAAAAAAATAAATTTTAATAAAAATAAAATGAAAATTTATTACCAAAAAATGCTAAAAACTGCCATTAATTTGTTTGAGAAATTTTTATAATATGATAAACTTAATCTGAGGTGATATATAGTGATTCATTTAATTAATAAAAATGATAAAGATGTTATTTCAACAGCGGGTTTTGTTAAAAATGCCGTATTTTACAAAGATATGTTGGCTTTTTATGATTCATATCACAAACTTATGAGTGAAAGGCCTTCTTCACTTCCAAGTTATTGCTATAAAAAAGGCAATTATTATTTGGAAGGCATTTGTTTGCTTTTTAAAGATTATGCAAGTGAACTTGGTTTTGAATCAATCAGACTTACTCTTGAATATTTGAAAGTTTTGTATTACACAATTGCAAGTTATTCAAAAGATGGCGAACTTCCTGAAAAAGACATTTTGCTTAAAGAGTTTGAAGTTTATAAGTCTGCAAGTTATGAACTTGCGGCAACTGCTTCTGATGATTTGAAAGAAAAGAAAGGGGTTTTTGACAAAGCAAAAGAAGAGCATGACAAGGTTACAACCGCATATGCAAAAAAGCTTATATTTTCAAGACTTTTTGACGGATTTTTTGTGTTTATGCTTGTGTTTACTGTTCTTGCATCAATGCTTCAATTCACTTTTTATTATTTAGATAAATTCACATTTGTTGAAGCATCAATTGCAGCCGCTGTTACATTTGCTTTGTCTTCTGCATTAACAATTATGTTTAAGGTTTTAAGCCGCAGAAAACAATCACAGGCAAATGATATTAACTATACAATTCAAGGCAAGAAAAAAGTTAAAGATACCGCAGAGTTAGACTTTGCAAGAAGTTCTGAAAAATACAACAAAATCACTTCTGAAAAATATGAATATAATTCAAGTTTTGTTGGTGAGCTCAAAAAGTGTGCTGACACTATTGATTTTAAAGAAATTATTTCTAAGGCAAAAGAATATAAAATGCTTTCATACAATATGAAGCTTGACCTTACAAATTTATTTGATAGCCAAGAAGAAGAAATTGTTGATATAATTTCAAAAATCAATTCAATTTCAAATCCTGAAACTTCTGAAAAAGATTTTGAATCAATTTATAAAGAAATCTCTGAAAAAGAGTGGCTTTATTTTAACAATGAAGTTAGATTTGAATTTATTAAAAGAATGGCAGATGTGTCTGAATTTACTTTCAATTATCAAGTGAATTTTGAAGGCAAAAAAGTTGACCCATTTGGCATTTCGGTTAAAAAACTTTCAAAAGAACCAATTGTTTATTTGAGATCTGAAAGCGATTTGTTTATTTCTGCTTCGCTTGATAAATTTTTAAATACCAGATACATCAAAAGCACAAAAACTTTAGAGCTTAAAGGTTTAAAAAGTTCTGATGCTTTAAAGAAAGTTAAAATGGAATTTGCGAACCACTTCTTTGATTATGAAGGAACCATCAAATATAACAACTTGTTCTATGAAACAAAACTTCAAGATGGTGTTAAAATTCCAAGAGAAATTATTGAAAACAACAGAAAAGTTCCAACATTTGTTTATATGAAGTTGAAACTTATTGAAAACAGACTTGGTCTTAGCAACTGTGATGCAGGAACAATCAAACAAATTGCTTCTCTTATTGACAAGTATGAAGAAACTGGAAATTTTGAAAAAATCGCAGTTCTTGATATGTCTGAAGATGATGAATCTGTTGAACTTTCATCAGAAACCGCAATCTATGAAGATTTGGGTTATGCAGTTAAATATACTTTTGCTGATGGAAGTTATATTGGTTATAGACTTGCAAACTTTTCTTAAAAAACAAAAACGGGCAAACCGCCCGTTTTTTTGCTGCTCATAAATTCAATTTTAATTATTTATAATTGATTTTTTGCTTTTTGTTATATATAATACTTGTGGTAGGAGAAATTATGTTTGATATTGAAGAACTTAAAAATTTAAGCGAAATGCAATCACAAACAGTGCACTGTCTTTGACATTGCTTCATTAGAGAAAAGTTTAAAAGAACTTGAAAAAGAAGAGCAAGATCCAAAAATTTATTCTGATGCCGCAAAAATGAAGAGAGTTGGCATTGAGAAAAAATCAGTTGTTTCGGTTTTAGATAAAATCAAAACAACAACAAAAGAAATTGAAGATTTGTCTGTATTGTATGATTTGCTTTCATCTGAGGCTGCTGGTGAAGAAGAGTGGAAAGAGTTTGAAAAAGAATTTAAAATAGCTCAAAAACACACAGAATCACTTTATGCAGAAACCCTTTATGATGGTGAATTTGACAACTGCCCAGCACTTATTGAATTGCACTCTGGAGCAGGTGGCGAAGAGGCTCAAGACTGGACAGATATGCTTCACAGAATGTATTTAAGATTTGCTGAAAAGCAAGGTTATTCGGCAAAAATTTTAAACTATTTATATGGTGACGGTGCGGGTTATAAATCAGTCAGCATACTTGTTGAAGGTGAACATGCCTATGGCAACTTAAAGTGTGAAAGAGGTGTTCACAGACTGGTTAGAATTTCGCCATTTGATGCAAACAAAAGAAGACACACTTCGTTTGCAAGTTTAGAAGTTTCGCCAATTATTGAAGATACAAATAAAATTGAAGTCAAGCCAGATGATATCAAAGTTGACACTTTTAGAAGTGGTGGTGCTGGTGGACAACACATCAACAAAACAGAATCTGCTGTTAGAATTACACACATTCCAACAGGCATAATTGTTGCTTGTCAAAATGAAAGAAGTCAAACTCAAAACAGAGAAACTGCAATGAAAATGCTCTATGCAAAACTTGCAGAAAAAGCTGAAAAAGAAAAAGAGGCTGAAAGACTTAAACAAATTGGCAGTCAAAGAAAAATTGAGTGGGGCAGTCAAATAAGGTCTTATGTGCTTTGCCCATACAATATGGTTAAAGACCACAGAACCAACTTTGAAACAGGCGACACAACCGCTGTTTTAGATGGTGATATTTTAGATTTTATTGTTGAAAAGCTTAAATATGATAAACAAACAGATTAGTTTAAGGAATAAATATAATGAAAATATATAAATTCAAATGCAAAAGTTGCGGTGCAACAAGATATGAAAAAATTGGCGAACACACTTACAAATGTCAATATTGTGGATATAAAGAAGAAGTGTTTTTTGAAAAAGACTTTGAACCAGAAGTTGAAGAGGTTGAAGAAGAATCGCCATCACCTGTTGAATATAAAATTCCAAAATATTCACTTATAAAAATGATTATGTGCATTTTGTTTGGATATATTGGTGTGCATAAATTTATGGAAGGCAAGATAGTTACTGGCATTATATATATGTTCACATCTGGGCTTTTTGGAATTGGCTACATTGTTGACTTGATTATAATTATTAGTGAATTTGTTAAAGAATATCAAAACATAAATAAGGGAAGATTATGAGCAAAAAAGATATTTTGATTTTGGGTATAGAGTCAAGTTGTGATGAAACTTCTGTTGCTGTTGTTAAAAATGGCAGAGAAGTGATTTCAATGGTGACAAACACTCAAATTGATATTCATAAACTTTATGGTGGTGTGGTGCCAGAAATTGCATCAAGAAACCATGTTATGAATATTGACACAGTTTATGAAGAAGCTTTGGCACAGGCTGGAGTTTCAATTGATGATATTGATGCAATTGCCGTAACTTATGGAGCAGGGCTTCTTGGTGCACTTATTGTTGGTGTTAACTTTGCAAAAGCACTTGCTTATCAAACCGAAAAACCACTTATTGCAGTCAATCATATTGAAGGACACATTGCTGCAAACTATATTGAGCACAAAGATTTAAAACCGCCATTTGCTTGTTTGATTGTATCTGGTGGTCACACTGCAATTGTTGAAATGGAAACATATACAACAAGACGACTTATCGGAACAACAACTGATGATGCAATTGGTGAGGCTTTTGACAAAGTTGCAAGAGAGTGTGGACTTGAATATCCAGGTGGTCCAAACATTCAAAAACAAGCCGAACTTGGCGAAGCAAAATATAAGTTTACTAATATGGATAAAGAAAAAATCAAAGATTTCAACTTTTCATATAGTGGCTTAAAAACAGCCGTCATCAACTTTATTCACAATGAAAAGCAAAGAGAAAATGAAATTTCAGTTCCAGATATTGCGGCAAGTTTTCAAAAAGAAGCGGTTGGTCAACTTGTTTCAAAATCAAAGGCTTGTTTAGAAAAAAATGGATATAAAAAAATCGTTCTTGCAGGTGGTGTTTCTGCTAACAAATATCTAAGAGAAGAAATGGATAAAATGGCAAAATCAATTGCTGCAGAGGTTTTTTATCCGCCACTCAAACTTTGCACAGACAATGCCGCAATGATTGCTTCAGCTGGATATTTTAACTTTATTGAAAACAAGGGGATTGCTGACCCTAAAACATTAGTTCCAACCAGCAATATTCAACTTTAAGGAGAGTTTTATGAGAAAAATTTTAATTATTGGTGCAGGTCCTGCGGGAATCTTCACCGCACTTGAACTTATCAAAAAAGGTTCAAAAGACGAAATCACAATCATTGAACAAGGTCATTTGATTGAAAAGAGAAGTTGTCCAAAATCAAAAACAAAAGATTGTGTTCATTGCAAACCTTATTGTCAAATTACATCTGGTTTTAGTGGAGCAGGTGCATTTTCTGACGGAAAACTTTCACTTAATCGTGATGTTGGTGGGGATTTTCCATCACTTGTTGGTGAAGAGGTTGCACAAGAGTTTATTGATTACACAGATACTGTTTATCTTGAATTTGGTGCTGACACTCATGTTGAAGGTGCAGAAGAAACCGAAGAGATTAGAGAAATTAGAAAACATGCAACAATTGCAGGTCTTAAACTTGTTGATTGTCCAATAAGACATCTTGGAACAGAAAAAGCTCATGAACTTTATTATTCAATTGAGCAATATCTTTTGAAAAACGGTGTTAAAATTTTGGCAGACAAAAACTGTGAAGATGTTATTGTTGAAGATGGTGTTTGCAAAGGTGCAGTTGTTAATGGCGAAACCATTTTGGCAGACATTGTGGTTGTTGCAACAGGAAGAAAAGGTGCTGATTGGCTTGATGAAATGTGCAGACTTCACGGCATTGGCAGAGAAGCTGGTGTTGTTGACATTGGTGTTAGAGTTGAAGTTAGAAACGAAATTATGGAAAAGGTTAACCGTGCACTTTATGAATCAAAACTTATTGGTTATCCAGCACCATTTTACAACAAGGTAAGAACTTTCTGTCAAAATCCAGGTGGATTTGTTGCTCAAGAAAACTATGATAACAATTTGGCTGTTGTTAATGGACACAGTTATAAAGATTTAAAATCAAACAACACAAACCTTGCAATTTTGTGTTCACATAAATTTACATATCCATTTGATGATCCTATCACATATGCACAAAAGGTTAGCGAAATGGTTAATATGCTTGGTGACGGTCATATTTTGGTTCAAAGACTTGGCGACATCAAAGCAGGAAAAAGAACTTGGCAAAAAGAACTTTCTCAAACAAACTTAAAACCAACACTTGCTGATGCTGTTGCTGGTGATATCACTGCTGCAATTCCTTACAGAACAATGACAAACATTTTAAACTTTATTGAACAAATGGATAAAGTTGTTCCTGGTTTTGCTAGTAACGAAACTCTTCTTTATGCTCCAGAAGTTAAGTTTTATAGCAATAGGGTAAAAATGGACGAACACTTAAACACCAATGTTAAAAACCTTTATTGTTTGGGTGATGCCAGTGGTTGGACAAGAGGCCTTATGATGGCATCTGCAATGGGTGTTTACATGGCAAGAGAACTTATGAAATAACAAAAGAAAAAGATAGGCGAAAACCTATCTTTTTTTATTCTAAATTTTTTGTGATGACGGAGTTTTTGTGTGTGGCTGATGCTGAGCATATTCGGTTAAACTCTTTTTGTGAAACCACAATTTTTTCTCTGTTTAAAATTGCAAGTGATGGAAAGTTGTGGTCATAAATTGCATCATAGCCTAAAAGTGAAGCCACAATTGCAAGATCATCAAAAAGTAAAAATGAAAACAAATTTTTTTCAGCCGAATTTGGCAATTGTTCAAAAAAGTTTTTAATGTTAACAATTGTTTCTCTGTGTTCATCATTAAAAGGTTCATAGCCTTCAACAATTCTTGAAAGATCACAGCTGAGCGAAATATCGTCGATAACTCTTGCAGCTGGAATTTTTAGTTTCAAAACAAGTGATTCAATTGGTTCTATTCTTGTGTATGAAAGAGCGGTTTGAAAGTTTAGTGAGGCATAAAGCCCGTTGCAAACATCTCCAACCCCCAAGTGGTAATTTTTGTCACAGAGAAGATTTGAGTGGTGTTCAATGATTTTTGAACCACGATACAATTCTTCTGGTTTTAAATCAAATCCCATATATTTAAAATTTACCGCGGGAAGTTTTTGATATTTTTCATCAGATATAATTTGTGGAAGGTGATTAAAATCTGCAAGATAAACAGCAGTTTTAAAGAGCTCATTTCTTAAAGTTTTATTTTTAAGAAGAAAAGCAGCTTCGTTAAAAGAATCAGCGGTTTCGCCGATTTCTTTTAAATAATTTTGCATTGTTGCAAATAAAATTTCTAACTTTTCTTTTGTGGATAACATTATTATAACTTCCTGCAAACGATTATAACACCAACTTAAAAAATAGTAAATATCAACTCTAAAATTTAACAAATAAAATGTTTTTTAAAAAATATTGACATTTTTATCTGGTGATATTAAAATATAATGGAACTTAATATCACGAGAGTAATTTAACATTTTCAAGGAAATGTTGAATTTTTCTATTGACAGCAGGTTTTTGTTGTGATATTATATCATAGCACCGAACCAGAATGGTAGGTGTTAATTTTTTGAGGAGAAAAATTATGAGAAATAGAATTACTTTGGAATGCACAGAATGTAAAAATCGTAACTATGAAAGTTTCAAAAACAAAAAGAATGATCCAGATAGATTAACATTCAACAAATATTGTCCAACTTGCAAAAAACACACAGCACATAAAGAATCTAAATAGTAGGAGAGAAATATGGCAAAAAATAAAAAGATGCCTACAAAAGAGACTGCTGAGATTGAAAAATCTAATGAAGTTTTAACCGAAGTTAGCAAAAAAGAAATGAAAAAACAAGCAAAAGCTAATGAAGAAAAAGCTTCTAAGCAATCTAAAACAAGCAAAAAGAAAGTTAATAATGCTAAGCCAAAAAGAAATAGATTCAAAGAAATCTTCTCTGAACTTAAAAAAGTTTCTTGGCCAACATTTAAGCAAACCTGCAAACAAACAGGAACTGTTTTGGTTGTAGTTGCTGTTTTTATGCTCGTTGTTTTGGGAATTGATTCTCTTCTTTCTTGGATTATAAATTTAATTGTGAATATTTAATAGATATCAAAAAAACTGCCCTTTAATTTTAGGGACAGATTTTTTGTGTCAAAGGAAATGATTATGATTGATACATCTAAATTAGACGAACCAAAATGGTATGTTCTTCATACTTTTACTGGTTATGAAGCTATGGCTGTTGATAACCTTAATAAATGTGTTATCAAAAACAATCTTCAAGACTATATCTTGGAAGTTAAAATTCCTATGGAAACAGTTATTGAAGAAGACAAAAATGGTAAAAAGAAAGCTGTTGAAAGAAAACTTTTTCCTTGCTATATCTTAATTAAGATGAGATATACAGACAGTTTGTGGCACACAATTGTTAACTCAAGAGGTGTTACTGGATTTGTAGGTCCACAAGGCCGTCCACTTCCACTTACTGATGAAGAAGTTAAAAAGATGAAGCTTGAACCAATTGTTGTTGACATCAAAGTTGAGGCTGGTCAAAAAGTTAAGATGACAGATGGTGCTTTAAATGGCTTTGTTGGAACTGTTATGTCTGTTGACGAAAATGAACAAAAGTGCAGAGTAGAAGTTGAGATGTTTGGAAGACCAACACCAATTGATGTTGATTTTTCACAAATCGAAGTTATAGATTAATTTGTTATAATCGGACTTGCCGTCCGTTTATATAGTGGGAGAGGTAAAATTTTGTAATGCCTCAACGAAACCACATTATTCTTGAAATAAAGAATAAAGGAGAATATTATGGCAGCAAAAAAGAAAATTAAAGCAGTCGTAAAAATTCAAATCCCAGCTGCAAAAGCAACCGCTGGTCCTCCAATTGGTTCAAGTCTTGGACCTCATGGTATTAACATCGGTCAATTTGTTAAGGATTTCAATGCTAAGACTGCAGACAAAGAGGGTCTTATTATCCCTGTAGTAATGACAATTTATGAAGATAGAAGCTTCGAATTCATTACAAAAACACCTCCAGCAGCCGTTCTTATTATGAAAGAACTTGGTTTAAGCAAGGCTTCAGGTGTTCCAAACAAAACAAAGGTCGGAAAATTAACTCAAGCTCAAGTTGAAAAAATCGCTAAAATCAAAATGCCTGATTTAAATGCAGTTTCTCTTGAAGCAGCTATGAGTATGGTTAAAGGTACAGCCCGTTCTATGGGTGTTACTGTGGAAGAATAAGGAGGCGGAGATTATGAAGAAATACGGAAAGAAATACGAAGAAGCTTCAAAGAAAATCGAAGCCGGAAAATTATATGAAGTTGCTGATGCTTTAGCTCTTGCTATTGACACAGCTACTGCAAAATTCGATGAAACAATCGAAATCCACATTCGTCTTGGTGTTGACCCAAGAAGTGCTGATCAACAAGTTCGTGGAAGTGTAGTTCTTCCTAACGGAACTGGTAAAACAGCAAAAGTTCTTGTTATCGCTAAAGGTGACAAGGCTGATGCAGCTAAAGCAGCTGGTGCTGATGTTGTTGGTGCTGAAGAAATGGTTGACAAAATTATGAAAGAAAACTGGCTTGACTTTGATGTATGTATCACAACTCCAGATATGATGGGTGTTGTAGGTCGTTGTGCTAGAGTGCTTGGACCTCGTGGTTTGATGCCAAACCCAAAGAGCGGCACTGTTACAATGGATGTTGAAAAGGCAATCAAAGATGTTAAAGCTGGTAAAGTTGAATACAGAGTTGACAAATTTGGTATTGTTCATGCAGCAATCGGTAAAAAGAGCTTCGGTGTTGAAAAGCTTATGGAAAACTATGATACATTTGTTGATGCTATCGTTAAAGCTAAACCACAAGCAGCAAAGGGTACATATATTAAATCTATTAACCTTGCAAGCACAATGGGCCCTGGTGTTAAAGTTATGTATAGAGCAAAATAATTTTAAAAGTCTTAACCTAAAGGTTAAGGCTTTTTTTATTTCAAAAAAATATGGTTAAAATAACCAAAAAATAAAAAATAAATTTCAATATAGTCAAATTGCACAAAAAAAATTATTAAATTATTACATTTTAAATGGTTTGGTTTGACGAATAAAATTTATAAATGTTACTATCAAATTGGATAAATATTTGGAGTGATTATATGGCAAAAGCAAAAACTGAAATAAAAGAGACAAAATCGGTTGCCGATGATAAAAAATCTGAGTTTCAAGGTAAAAAATTAACTGAGAAACAAAGACAAGAAATTATTAAAGAATATGAAAAAGTTGTTATTAAACTTAAAGAACTTGATTTGCATAATAAATTTGGTTCAAAGTTTAATTATACTTTTTCTGGGCTTAAATATTTTAAAACCTTAAATGGCAAAACTCTTCACTCAGATGCTAACCAGGAAGAGGCAAAAAACGATACAAGCCAAATTGAAAAAGATATGGCATGGGCACAACTTGATGGTGTGGCCAATGTTTCTTATGACAAAGTTATGTCGCTTTTAAAACCAGCTCAAAGAGAAAGATTCTTAGAATATTGCAAAACCAGAGTTGACCTTGCAAGAGACCTTGTTGGTATGGCAATGTTTGCAGAATGTATCAAAAAGAGAAATTATAGAATGGCACAAGCATACTGTGCTTATTTTGATATCAAAGATAGAATTCCTATGATTGAGGAGTTTTTTGATGTTGTTGTTTCAGCTGATGTTGTTAAAGATGTTGAAGAGTTTTATGAAGCAACAGTTGGTATGACTGCTGCTGAAAGAAAAGAACTTGTTGCAGACACAGTTGTTAGAAAGAAAACAACATCTAGTGATTCTTTATCTCATGCAATCACATCAGGCCTTGCAGGAAAAGAATATGATCCACTTATGGCAGCAACTGTTGAAAATAAATCAAGTAATAGCAGTTTTTTATTTCATAAAGAAGTGGTAAATAAGCATAAATATTTAGACAATGATGCTCATGAAATTGTTCTTGGAAGTTCAACATTGTCGTCTATTTTTGCAAAAGACTTGTTAAATAAAGAGGCTAAAGCAAAAGAACCAAAAAAGCCACCACTTATGTCAGCTGAAAAAAGAGCGGAAATAGAAAATCGATTTGCTGCATATGAATCAACTGCAACCGAACTTGTTGCAGAAATTCAAGACAAAGTTGAAGAAAAAATTTCAAGACCAACTGTATCTAGTGAATATCTTGAAAGTAGGAAAAAAATTGAAACTTATTCTGAAATTATGGAATCAATTCCTGCAATTGGTGATAGAATTGTTGAACTCAATCAAAAGAAAAAAGAATTGGAAGAGTCTGGCAAAACAGAAACAGAAGAATATACATCATTGTTGGCAGAAATTAATACTTTAAAAGAAAAAAGAAGAGGATTGTTTCATGCGAGAAGAAAGATTAATGAAGGCATTAATTACGAAGCACAATTAAGAAGACAACTTCACGAACATAGGGTTCAAGGTAGCACAAAATCTCAGATTGAAGCATTAATTAGAGACTTTAAAACAAAAAGAGAAGAACTTGAATCTGCTGGAATTATGGAAGGAACAGATGAGTTCGATGTAAGAATACAGGGTATCAGAGAACGACTTGAAGAGAGTCTTAAAGGTTTTGATAGTGACAAGATTTTAGATGTAGAATCAGCAGAAACAATGGAAACAACTCTCAGAGAAATATCAGAAGCATCTATTGTAGATAGAGGTGAATTTGAAACTGCAACTAAAAAAGTTAAAAAAATTGAGAGTCTTATTGATACTGTAGGTAGAAAAATTTCTGAACATATGGCAGCAAGAGGAACTATGCCACAAGCTGAATATGATCTAGAGTTGCAAAAACTTTTTAAAAGAAAAGAAGAACTTGAAACACAGTTGATAGAAGCAAGACAAGCGGCTGAAATTGCACAAACTAAAGGAAGAATTCAATCTGGTGCCACATTAATTCAAACAGGTGAAGTTATTACCGCAGTAAAAGAAGATAGTCCGCTACTTAATGTAATTCGTGAGTATGATAAAGTATATGGTGGCAATCAAGGGCAATTAGATGGTATTAAAAATGAATTAGTGGGTGGTCATACTAATACAGAGACAGCTATTCCAACCATTGAAAGTGCAACTTATGATGCATATACAAAACTTGTATTAATTGAAAAGGTCAGACAAGATCAATCATTTGCAACATGTACAGAAGAAACAATTAATAGTGTTTATGGAAAGTATCATCAACCAATATTCACAGCTATTGAAAAGATGCTTTTAATAAAAAAAGATGATACAAGGTTAGTTGTTCAATCAAGTATCACAAAGCATATTGATGAATTAATGTCTGAACTTGAAGGTAATGCAAGTTTATCTCAAGAAACCAAAGCTAAATATATGGGCAAGTTTAAAGCATTCAAACAAAAAATGATGGAATCTCAAAAGAAAGAAAAAGCATTCCATTTAGCAAATCCAACTAATAGATTTATTCAACAAATTGAATCTCTTAATACAAAAATTATTAAACTTGAAACACAAACTGGTGCAGGACAAATTTCTGAAAACAAAGAAGAAATTATGCAAAAATTGTCAGTATTCCATCATGACATTGAAAAATATGGTTTCACAAGTCAACAAATAGAAAAAATTCAAAATTTAATGAGTGGATATAGAGAAAGATTGTTGGCAATAGATGTACTTTCGGACACTGATAAAGAAAAAATGATAACAATTTGTGATCAATTCGTTGAAAAAACTAAAGGATTGCCACATATAACAATATCTGGTCTTGAACGAAAAGTAACTAAAGGGGGAATTCTTAGAAAAGAATTATCAAATAGATATGGAGTAATGAAACGACCAGAAGAAAATGATTTTCAAGGAAACGGTTTAGAACAGGGAGAAAAAGTAGTAACTGAAGTTGCTGTAAGTTCAGAGGTTGAGCATAAAGTTGAATCAATAGTTGAAGAGGCAAGTCAAAGTGTACCTGAAGAAACTCCTACTGAAACAGGTGAGGAGGTTTCTGAGGAAGCAGAAGTTTCTAAAGCTTCAGCACCAGAAGAATCTGCTGCTGAAAAAATAGAAGCAGTTCCACTTGGTGATGGTTTGTTGGTTGTTGAAGTCGACAATGGTGCTAAGCCACCTATTAAAGGAAAGGGTAAAGATCCACAAGAGATGGGAAGTGATCCAAAAAATCCTAATGGACCACAAGGACCAGGAAGCGGTGCTTAATAAACAAAATAAAAAAGATAGGGAAAAGTCTAGGTAAATTGAAACTAGTGTAAAATAGAAAGAAAACTAAGGAGAATTATTTATGTTTTATGATGAAATAGATTGGTATTGTGATAGTTGTGATGCTCATTTAAACCGACAATCAGGTTTTACAACAACATCTGGAACTTGGACTTGTGCAAAATGTGGATATGATAATGATGTAACGAAAGATAATATTTTATCAGAAGAAGATGCTGAAAATGAACTTTCATTTCAAGAGGAATGTCCTAAATGTGGTGGTCACTTAGCTAGAGGTTGTGGACTTGACGAATGGGAATGTGAAGATTGTGGTTGTATAGCTAAGCAAGATGATTATGGTTTACTTTGGTATGAAGATGATGAAGATATAGATGAGTGAAACAGAAAAAATTATAGATTAGTTATACAGGAGAAGTTATTGTGTCAAACAGAAAAAATTCAATCGATGTTCCATTATATAAACATGGCATAGTTTGGTGGGTATGTATTGGTTGGTGGTGGAGACCTTGTATATTTATATTTTGGTTGTTCTACAATATAATTTTTAATTGCAAAATTAGATTTATTAGAGGAAAATAAATCCAAATGGCATTTAGGCGTGTGCTTGTCATATACAAGTGTCGTCGCTTCGCTCCGACAGACAAGCACACGCCCATCAACTAAATAAATTAGACAAAAAGCGAAAGTGTTGGTGAACGTAACACACTTTCGCTTTTTGTTGTTTCTTTTTCTTCTCTTTTCTATTATGGTAAACAAATAGTGCTACCGTTGTCAAGGTTAAAGTGCATATTGCTTTCTGCGACAATCCTTGACAACTGCAGAACTATTTGTTTTTGTGGCTAGTAAGAGAGAGTAAAAAACACCTTAACCTTATGTAGATTAAAGTGTTAATTATTTCGCTAGTTTCAATTATATGAGACTAAACTTGCACTTTTTATTTTTATTATAATGTCAAAAAATCAACATAAAATTACATTCAACTAAAATCAAAACCAACCTAAAAACTAAACTGACACAAGT
>JAZRNH010000057.1:0-11567 GCA_045648025.1 Clostridia bacterium | reverse complement strand
AAAACAGAGTCAGGGGCTTTTAGAACATATATGGAAATTGAAATGGTTGCTGATGGTCCAGGAACATATATTTATGAAGAATTTTAGAAAGTAAAAAAAAACACGGAAATTTCCGTGTTTCTTTGTTTAGTTTTGACCTGGTTGATTTGCATAAAAATTTGCGGTTGGATTGTTGATTATTTCTTGCATTCTTAAATCTGCAAGTTCTATAACTTTTTGTTCTTCCAAATTCATAATTTCTAATGATGAAGAATACCAGCTTTGCCAAAATTCATCTAATGTTCCACTTTGCATAGCAGAGTTATATTCTGTTTCTTTTAATTCAAGTTCTTCTGGTGAAATGTAATATGGGTTTGGAACTCCATTTCTTGAAATTTCTCTGCAATATCTATCTCTTTTGATTTGAAATTTTTCATCAAGTTTTCTTGGGTCTGTTTTCATTAAAATCATATCATCTTCAATTTCTTTTTTGATGGCATCATAGTCAATTGCGGTTTTGAATTTTTCAAGTTCGCTAATAATCATATCACGGTATGAAAGAGTTCCAAGCCATTTGCTGTTTGCAACTGCGGCTTCAATGAAAGGCAAATAGAGTGGAAGGGCATATTTGTCTTGTTCAAAATCACCTGCAATGATAGATTTTGCTGCATAAGAGTCCATAATTTCTTCTTTAGAAATTTCTGTGTTAACAGTTACCTTTTCAAGATCATAATAAAAATCTTTGTCATAAATTAAACCAATTGATGTGTCAACAACCCAAGTTTTGTTTCCACCAAATTCTTTTGTTTCAACAAATGAGTGTTCTGCAAATTCTTCACCGCCAGTTATTCTGAGAGATTCAATATTTCCGTGGACGATTTTTGCATCATTAAATGCAAACGACATAAGCAGAGATCTGTCATAACAAAAACCATTACAAAGTTCTGTGATGAGCAAGAGTATTGAAACAGGAAGTCCACCGATTTGATAAGGACGAAGCCTATCTATAAGGGCAGGGATATATGTGAAAACTTTTCTGTGTTTTGCACCCTTTATTAATTTTTTATGAATCGAATTTAATTTTTTTAATTGCTCTTTTGAGAGATTTTGTTCTTTTACCATATAGATATTATATCATAACTTATATATAGTGTCAATAGTGACTAAATTTTTAAATTTTGCAAAAAGTGTTTGCTTGATAAAAAACACAAAATAATATAGAAAATTTTAAAATTTATATGAAATTTCAATAAAATACAGGGCATTTTGCAGTTTTTTTTTGGGTTAATTTGTGCAAATTTATTAGTTATGTTATAAAAAATGTTTGTAATTTAAAATTTTGTTGTGCTACAATTTTGTTACTGAAAAATCAAATGGAGGCTCAAAATGGCAGCATCATATAGTGAATTTAACAAAGAGGCTTTGGCTGTTTTTGAAAAGTATGGCATTTCAATTTCTAAGTCAGCATATCGTGACTGGGACAGAAGATTTGCATCAGATTCAATTGATTATAAACTTGGGGTTGATGGAGACCTTTTATTTTCTGGCACTATTGCAACAGATATTTCTAATGAAGATAGCAATGTTGACCCTTATGGCATTGGTGCGATTTCTGCTTGTTTAAAAACAAGAGAACTTAGAAATTACAAAGAACAATCTGCAAAGTTTAGAAGACTTGTTGGTGAACTTATGGCTCTTAAAAAAGCACACAAGATTTTTAAGATTGCTGAAAAAAGAGAACTTGCTGAAGAGTGTGAACAAGCAGCAAGATTTTCAGTTTTGCAAACAACAGCTTTTGGAAGAGATAACTATCAAGTTAATATTCCAATTTTAGAAGATAATGCTGAAAAGCTTCAAGCTGCAATTGAAGAGTTGAAAGCACTTCAAGCAGAAAATGAAAAAGCAGAAAAACCTGTTGAAAAAGTTAATGCATAATAAATTAGAGTGATGAAAATCACTCTTTTTTTTCGCAAATTTGTGCAGTGATTTATTGCTTTTTTGGTTAATATCTTATATATTTAAGTTATAACAAAATTAGGCAGGTGCTATTTATGAATAAACAAGATAAGGTTGTTGCTTTTGGTGAAATTATGCTTAGACTCACTCCGCCAGATTACACAACAATTGCTCAGGCTAGAAACTTTGTTGCAAACTATGGTGGTGGTGAAGCAAATGTGCTTGTTTCACTCTCACATTTGGGACACAACACAGAGTTTTTGACAAAACTTCCAGATAATCAACTTGGTGACTCTGCAATTAAGCACTTAATGGGTCACGGAGTTATGACTGACAATGTTGTTAGGGGTTCGTCTAATATTGGAATGTATTTTGTTGAAACGGGTTTTGGTGGCAGACCATCAAAGGTTTTGTATAATAGAAAACACTCTGCAATAACAAGAATAGAAGAAGACGAAGTTGATTTTGATAAGATTTTCAAAACTGCAACTTGGTTCCATTTGTCTGGAATCTCTCTTGCTCTTGGTGAAAATGTTAGAAAAGTGGCTTTCAAGTGTTTGGAATATTGCAAAAAATATAATGTTACTGTTTCATTTGACTTTAACTATCGTTCAAAACTTTGGACAATTGAAGAGGCAAGACCACACTTTAAAAAGGTGATTCCTTTTGTTGATGTGCTTTTTGCAAACCATTTTGACTTAAACACAATTTTAGAAATTCCGCTTGATGATGAATCGGTTGATGAGACAACTAAGAAGATTGAACTTTCGAAAAAACTTATTTCAAATTCAAAAGTTAAATATGTGTTTGGAACAGAGCGAACAGTTCACACAGCAACCGACAATTCACTTAAATCATTTTGTATTTGTGAAAATGGAGAATATAAGAGTGAAGGACCTATCAGATTTTCTATCTATGATAGAATTGGTGGTGGTGATGCTTTTGCATCAGGTGTTATTCACGGTCTTATCAAAGATTTCAAAAATCCTGAATTTGCTTTGAAGTTTGGACTTGCAACTTCAATTTTGGCACATACACTTTATGGTGATGTTTCAACACTTTCAGAAAAAGAAGTTGAAGAATTTATTCAAACAAACGGAAATGCAGCTATTCAAAGATAAAAAATAAAGCCCAAATTGCTGGGCTTTTTTTATTTTTTTAAAATGGGTTATTATTGCTTTGTGTTTTGATGTTAAAAATGTTATTATGTGTATGTGATTTATATTATTGTATAATAATATAAGAAGGAGAAATTTCTATGAAAAAAAGAATTTTAACTTTGATGATGTCTATTGCAATGGTGATAACTTGTGGGTTATCGCTTGTTGGTTGTGGAAAAAAAGATAATCCACCTGCACCAACAGCAACAGGAATTGCAATTAGTATGGCAACAGATAAATATAAAATTGAAAATGGAATGATTTCGGTTGAATATGGCTCAAAGGTTTCAATTTTAGCGGCAGACATTTCTGTTGTTTTGGTTTATGACAACGAAACAACAACCGCTCTTGCTGAAAAAACAGAAACAACTGAGGGTTATGTTTTTGCTTCAACACTTCCAGATGATGAAATAACCGCAGCAGGAGATTATAAAATTTCTGCAACTTATGGTGATTTTGTGGCAGAAGTTGTTGTTAGAGTTTTGAAACTTCAAATTGATATGAGCTCAGCTGAATGGAACTATAATGATTCCTTTGTTTATACTGGTAAAGATTTTTCAGTTGAACTTACAGGAATTCCAGAAGGTGTTTCTGTAACTTATGAAAATAACTCAAAGATTGCTGCTGGAAAATATCAAGCAGTTGCAAACTTCACAGTTGAAAATTCAGATGTTTATGCGGATATTGCTCCAATGACTCTTGATTGGGAAATTGAAAAAGCTCATTATGAACTTGGCGATTATTATGTTGAATCAACAGAATATAATGGTGAAGAGTTTACAACAGAAGTTATTGGTCTTAATAATGAAGTAACATATTCATTTGCAGAGGGTTCAGTTGCAACTGCAACCGATGCTGGAAAATATACTGTTTATATTGATTTTGCACTTGATGATGAAATTAAGGATAATTATTATCCAATTGACCGAGTTACAACAACTTGGGATATTAACAAAGCTCAAATCAAACTCACACAAAACAATACATTAATTTATAATGGAACAGAACAATCTGTTTCGAAAGAAGATTTTGATGCTCCTGAAGGTATCACAATTGAAAGTATTGAACCAGATTCAAGACTTAATGCTGGTGAATATTCAGTTATCGCTCATATTTCAATTGATGATTCAGTTAAAGCAAATTACATATTTGCTGAAAGTGTTTCAGCAAGTTGGTATATTTCAAAAGCTCCACTTATTGCAACAGTTAACCCTGTTACTATTAAATATGGTGCAGATTTCCCAACAATAACCGTTTCTTATGATGGCTTTATTGGCACAGATGATGAATCTGTTGTTACAGGAACTTTATCATATTATTCAAACTATGCAATCGGCAGACCAGTTGGAGAATATTATGTTATTCCAGAAGGTCTTGAATCTTCTAACTATGAAATTGAATTTGAACAAGGTATCATAACAGTTGAAAAAGCGATTGTTGATGCTTCTAAACTTTCATTTAACATTGAAGAAACTGTTTACTTTAATGGAAAAGATGTTGTTGTTGATATAATCAATAAAACAGCTGCAAGATTTGTTTATGAGTGGACTGGTGATAAAGTTGCTTCTGCAATTGGAACTTATTCTGTTTCGGTTGAGATTTCTCTTGATGAAGGATCATCTTCAAACTTTGAAGAATTTTCAACAACAATGACTCTTAACTATGAAATTCTTGATATTGTTAAAAATTATAAAATTGATATCGTTTCATTTGCAAACGGTTCAATGGCAGAAGGTGTTGACAGTGTAACAAATGTTGATCCTCATTTCTCCTTGATTAACTATCTTTTAACTAATATTTCAGTTGAATATGTTAATGGATTTGGTGATTACAAATCAGTTGTTTATAAAGATGCAGCTATGACAACAGTTGCAGACTACACCGATCTTTCTGTTTCAAAATATTATGTTGTGCTTTTAAACAACAATAATAAATTTATTGCTGTTAGAGAAGTTGAAATTGAATATGGATTTGCTGCAAACAATTTGAGTTTTAATGCAAATTCAAATATTTCTGTTAACACAGATGCTGATAGCTTTGCAGTTGATTTTGCAGCTTCTCAATTTGTTACAATTTCTAGCAAACTTAAAGTGGGTGATGGTGAATCACTTCAAACAATTGAACTTGAAGATGGTGTTACCGTTGCAAAATTATTCTTAGAATTTGTTTATATTGATAAAACATATAGCTACTCATCTGACATTGTTATTACAAAATCTGCAGATTCTGATGTGCTTTTCACAAATGTTGCATTTAGTGATGGTGAAAACCCACCAGTTGCAGCTTCTGGAAATGAAATGTCAACAAACTTTAATATTTCAAATATTGATGAATTTGCAGAATCTGTAAACAACGGACAAACTGCAATCAATATTCAACTTGATGTTGCTAACACAGATGGTTATGCTGTTGGTCAAGGTGAAAATGCTCCAAAAGTTGAAAAAATTAACGGTTGTTATTTCTTGGTGGTAACACTTGTTGATGCAAACTCAATTCCTTCTGCACAATCAGCAAGAAAGGTTTATAGAGCAGGTGAATCACTTCCAAACAAAGTTTGTTATATTAGACTTGTTGTTGATGGAATTTATGATAGCAGAGTTGCTGCAGAAATTACCATTGAAACAAAAGATGGAAAAACAAACATTAGTTCAACAACCAGCAAAATTGTTATTTATGATATTGCCACAGAAACCGTTTCAATTGAGGCTGAAAATGAATATGCCACAGTAAAAGTTATTGATGGCTTAAATCAAGTTGTTTATAGTGGAAACGGACTTGATGATTTTTCATTTATGTCAGCAGGTTTCTACACAATTCAAATTATTGCAACTGACAAAGTTACAACAACTACAATTATGGTTGAAGCATTTGGTGAACCAAAACCAGCTTTAAAAGTTGAATTTATTGAAGGTGTTGATTTTACTCAAATTTTTGATTATGACGGTTATCCAACAGTTGGTGATTATCAATTTGATGGAGATTTTGAACAAAACTCTATTTTTATGACATTTACTGCTTTTGTTGGGGATAAGCTTGATTCGCTTGTTTCTGGCAATTTAATTAATGTTTCTAAATTGGCATTTAACTCAATTGAATCAGCAACCATTTCATTTGAAACATCAACAGGTATGCAACTTGTTGAAGAACCTTATGAAAACTTTGAAGTTGAAGTTTTGATTGATGAATATGAAGGTTTCAGATATATTATGTTTCAAGCAGCAGGAGAACTTCTTGGAAAACCTGCCGTTGCAGTTGTTTATATTTATTTGATGGAAGACCCTAATATTAAATCTTCAAGCACAGATATTATTGCTATTGATTCTAATTTATGGTTTACAGCAGAACAAATTTATTATTCTGATATTGATTTATCAGATATGGGCATTGAAGAACAATCTCTTGATGCTAATGAAATTGTAATTAATAACTGGTCATCACTTAAATATGTTGAATTTTATTCAGCTGATGAATACATTAAAAATATTGCAATTTATGATGAAAATCCATTAGTAAATAATGCTGCTGAACCTATTGACTATTCTGATTATGGTTTACCTGTTTATGGGATTCCTGATGGAACATATTATGTGCTTATCACAGCAGAAGATGAAGCAACAAAACGACTTATCACTTTAAAACTTATTGGTGATATTGATGCTCCACTTGTTTCTGTTTCTTGGAACAACGGCACAGAAGATGATGGTGATGATATTTCATTTGCTGAACAAATGACAGATACTGGTTTTGTTGGAGATTTTGATTTTTCAGTTGATATGTCTGATGAATTTTCAGATATTACATTTATTGCTTATTTTGGTGATTCTTCTGCTTCTGCAATTGAAGTTGAAGATGATAAAGAATATTTCACAATTTCTGCAATAGATTCTGCTGTTAAAGATCATTTATATTATGCCGCAAACAAAACTGGTTTAATTTCAAACTTAACAGATGTTAAACTTGAAGTTAAAAAAGAAATGGTTGGCACAACAGAAATCAAATATGTTGAATTTTATTTAATTGGTGAAATTTCTGATGGAAACAATCTTATTGATTTTGAAAACTATATTTTTGGTTCTAAAACCGCTGTTAATGTAATTAAAGCTTACCTTTGTTCAAGAGATGCTTATCAATCAGCAAAAGATTACAGGGCAACAATTTCATTTAATGAAAAAGACTATAACTTTAATTTAGACTGGAATAACTGGTTTGATTTTGAAAACTTAACTTTTGATATGTATAACGGATTCGTTTACATTGAAGGCACAAAAGAAGACTTTGGCATGGCTGCTGAAGATGATACAATGACAATTACATATTCAACCATTCGACAAAATCAAAACAATGACTATGTTTTATTGTTTGATGATGGTATTAATATGATTTGTTCAGGAAACAAAATTGAAGATATTATCACTGCTGGTTTTGCATTTAAGCCAACAACTGAAAATCTTTCAAAAGAACTCACAATTACTTTTGAAGATGGTATTGCTATGGTTGTGGTTGTTATTGAGGGTGGTTATAAAGCTGTTCCTATTTACTTCTTTATTAAAGATGCAGTTTCTGATGAAGTTAAAGACGAAATTATTGAAATGATTGATATCGTTGAAAATTTTGATTTTTCAATCACTGTAAATGGTGAAACACTTTCAACTGAAAATGGTGATTTTGCTTATGATGGAGACACCTTTGTTGCTACTCTTTCAAGCAATGCTGGTGAATGCTTAAAAGAAATCAATGATCCATACATCGATGGTCAAACAATGATTGTTTTAGATTATTCTGAATTTTCAATCGGAATTCAATCTGCTAAGTTTCTTAATTCTTATCAACAAATTATGACTGATGAAATTTATTTCCAAATGGGTTATACCGCTTATGGAAATGGAGTTCACATTACTGTTGTTATTCCAGATGTTTATGAATTTTATTTCACAATTATTTTTGCAGATAGCAATAATGGTGGACAAGGTGGTGACCCTGGACAAGGTGGTGTTCCACAACTTGAAAGATATGAATATTTTGTTGTTAATTCTCAATATGCAACAATTGATGTTGATATTTTAAGTTATATTGACACTGGTGATACAGTTGTTGAAGCTCCTGGCTGCTTAATTGTTGAAAATGGAAACGAAATGACTTTTGAGTTTTATGCAGGAGATGTTCTTGAAGCAGAAGCGACCACATATCAAATTGCAAATATTATTACTTTTGGACCATACTTTTCAGTTAATGCAAAAGTTGTAGATTTAAATAGTCAAACACCAACTGATATTTTGTTTGAAGCTGGTGAAACTGGCGATGTGATATTTGAACTTGCAGATGATGTTTCAAAAGGTTGCAAATATGTTAACTTTTCAATTACTGACGACACAACTGGTGAGTTGGTTGAAGTTTTAATTTATTTTACACAACCATTAATGGACTAAAATTAAAAAACCTTAGCAAAAATGCTAGGGTTTTTCTTTTGCAAATTTGTTCATTTTAAAAAAATTGTCGCATATATTAATTAATGTGAAAAAAAGAATTTTGTTTGCTGGTTATGGCGGAAAAATGGGTGGTGAAATTTACCAACTGCTAAAAAATGATTATGATATAATCTGTTATGATAAAGGTGCCAATTTGGATAAAATATCGGTTGATTTAGTTGTTGATTTTGCTTCTGCTGAGTCTTCGGTTAAAATGGCAGAATATTGTTTTGAAACAAAGACAGCTTTGATTGTTGGTTCAACTGGTCAAAATGAAGAAGAAGTTAAAACAATTAAAAAGGTTTCAAAGGTTGCACCGCTTATGGTGTGTCAAAATTTTTCAATTGGAATTGCGGTTCTTAGAAATTTGATTAGAGAAATTTTGAAACAAGAAATTGACGATATTTGCATTTATGAAAAACATCATAAATACAAAAAAGATAGTCCAAGTGGCACAGCGAAGGCTTTGCTTTTTGATGTTCAAAAGGTTGGAAAAACTGCAACGGTTTTATCAGAACGGGGTGGTGAAGAAATTGGACGACATAAAGTTGACTTTTATTTTGGGTCGGAATTGATTTCAGTTGAGCATACTGCATTTTCTAGAAAAGCCTTTGCAAGGGGAGCGGTTTTGGCAATTGAATTTATGTTAAATCAAACGAATAGTCAAGAATATGAGTTTCAACAAATTTGCCGAAACTTCGAATTTTAAAACAAAAAATTTGACTTAAAATAACAAAAAATGTGATAATGTTTTTAGGAGGAAATTGTTATGGCAAAGAAAAAATCAGGTTTAAACTTAGGTAAAATTTTGGGACTTGTTGCTGCAGTTTTAGGACTTGTTGCAGTTTGTATGATTTTTGTTGATACAGTTAAAGTTCCAGATACCGAAATTTTAGGAAAAGTTATTGAAGGCGAAGGTTACACAGGATTAAAAGTTGCTTTTGGCTACAAAACAGATGCTGTTGCTGTATTTGGTTTCTCATTTATGGCAGTTGTTCCATATTTGCTTATGATTGCTGGTGTTGTTCTTGCAGTTGTTAACTCAATGGCTAAAAAGAGCAATAAAATCTTAGATTTTGTTGTTTGTGGTTTGTTTGTTGTTGCCGCTGTGCTTTGCTTTGTTATGCCAAACTTTGTTGTTTGTGCAGATACACTTCTTGGTAAAATTGCTGCTGAAATTGACTATACTCTTGCTATTGGTGCAATTGTATCTGCAATCACTTCAATTCTTGCTGCTGCCGCTGTTTTGGTTAAAGCATTAATGAAAAAATAGTAAATTTAAATTAAATAAAAGAGATGGCTGAATATCAGTCATCTTTTTTATATTTTTTTAAAATATTTTGAAAAATTTATTGACAAAGACAAAGTTGTTTGTTATTATATAAGAGCATTTTGTGAAAAATGCTTTTTATATGTCTGTATATGGGGGTATAGCTCAGCTGGCTAGAGCGCCTGCCTTGCAAGCAGGAGGTCATCGGTTCGATTCCGATTATCTCCACCATATAGGACTGTAGCTCAGTTGGTTAGAGCACCACCCTGATAAGGTGGGGGTCGGAGGTCCGAGTCCTCTCAGTCCTACCAAATTTAAGATCGAATCACTCTGTGGTTCGATTTTTTTTGACCAAAATTGTGTGTTGTTATATGATTTTGGTTTTTATATTATTTGTTTTTAGGAGGGGTTATGTATATTAAAATGAATAAAAAATGGCAAAGTGTTTTAGACTTTTCAATGATTGTTTTAGGCACTTTAATAATGGGTTTTGCATTTAGTGTGTTTTTAGAACCAAATAACATTTCAACCGGAGGTTTTTCAGCTCTTGCAATGGTTGTAAACACTTTGTTTGAAAATTTTGGAATTAAGGGAATTCCAACCTCTGCTATTTATTTGGTGCTTAATATTGGGTTATATGCTTTTGCACTCAAAACACTTGGAAAAAAGTTTGCAATTAAGGCATTAGTTGGAATTTTATCATTTTCTCTTGGTATGCAAATTTTTAATATGATTGATTTTGGAATCACTTATGAATTGTTTGTATCTGCAATTTTTGGTGGTGCAATTATGGGTGTAGGTGTTGGCTTGGTGGTTAGATTTGGTGGCTCAACTGGTGGTTCTGATATGATTGCTTGTATTATTAAAAGCAAAAAACCAAATGCTTCACTTGGTTCATTTATAATTGTTGTTGATTTGGTTATTATTGCTCTCACATTATTTGTATTTGAAAATGGTTTTGAATTGTTGCCATACACAATCACTGCATTATTGTTTTGTATGTTTATTACAGATTTTGTCAACGATGGATATAAAGAAGTTCGAGCATTTAACATTATCACAACAAAGCCAGAAGAAATTTCAAAAGCTGTTATGGAACAACTTTCAAGAGGTTGCTCTTGCACCACAGCAAAAGGTATGCATTCAAACACTGAAAAAACAATTGTTATTTGTTTGGTTAGTAAATTTCAAGTGGGACAATTAAAATCAATAATAAAAGAAGTTGACCCTGTTGCATTTGTTTATTTAACAAAAGTTAGTGAAGTTATGGGTGAATGGAGTTCAGTTTCTGAAATTGCAAAAAATGAAATTATCAAAAAAGACAAGTAACAAACTTGTCTTTTTTTTTGTTAAAATTTGGCAAAATTATTTACATCAGAATTTTGTTGATATATACTTGAATTAGAGGTGAGTTTATGAGACATATTGAAGTTGTTGCTGGTGTTATTGAACACGACGGAAAATTTTTATGTATGGAAAGAGATCAAGGAAAGTATGATTATGTTTCTTTTAAGTGGGAGTTTCCAGGTGGTAAAATTGAAGAAGGTGAATCAAAAGAAGAAGCTCTCAAAAGAGAACTTAGAGAAGAAATGGAAATGGATGTTGAAGTTGTTTCACACTTTTTAGATGTTTATCATGAATATCCAGATTTCACAATGAATATGTATTCGTTTAGATGCAAAGCAAACAGCAAAGATTTTAAAATGAATGTTCATCATGATTTTAAATGGCTTGATG
>JAZRNH010000056.1:0-23297 GCA_045648025.1 Clostridia bacterium | reverse complement strand
CACCACCAGATGGTGTATATGTTCCAGTTGTCGCACCAAATAAGTTAACATCCAAAATATTAACTTCAGAAACCTTTCCAGTATCAGGTAAATATCCAAAATAGAACTCTATATCATATGGCTTACCTGTCCAAGTTGCTTTAAACACAAGTGTTGCATTATCCTCACCAATTAACTTAGAAAAGTCACCATGAGAGTTTGCGACATCGGGTCTATCAGCCATTGCAGTTGTTGATCTACTGATTTCCCAACCTGCAAGTTGATAACCAGGTCTTCTAACATCTGGTCTTTCAACACAATCAGTATAATCAAATACTTGATTAGGTGCAGATTCTGAATTTGTTCCATCAATAACAAAATAAGCATCTTCATGACCAGCATCATATTGAACTGTGTAAGAATGTTCATCATAATGAGCATATGTTACATATGAAGTTTTGTAAGAATGTTGATATAAATATGAAGTACTTAAAGAAACATTTCCACTTGTTGATGAAATACTAGCTGAGAATGCTCCAGGAGCAGATTCAGAAAGAGCTGTGTATCCATCACAAGTTCCACCATAACAACCAGGATTTGATGGTAAACTAAAAGTGCCACCCTTTTTAACCGAACTTGAAGTTGATGTATTAGAATAACTAGCATCAGCTGTATGAGCTTCAGTATAACAGGTTGAACTTGTAAGTGCATAAGCTGTTACACTACAATATAATTCAGAAGCAGAGGCATCACCTCTATCAGTAAATGAACCAACATGGTCATAAAATCCACCAGTAATCAATTCCCAATACCAAAAAGTAAGTCTAATTGTCAATTCATGTGTTTCAGAGTATGCAAATGCATATGAACTTGTACTCCATGTTTCACAGTTTGAGTGGTTAGAAGTACTAATTACATCTGTTTCATAATTAAATGAAAAGTCACACTTAGAATCTGCAAAAATATTACCTACAACCGCACTTCCCGCACAAACCATAGTTCCAGATGAAACATAATATCCACTGTCGCCATCATAGTCACCATAAGAATAATGGTCAAGAGTATCTCCATCTGCCGACCAATTTGTACCGCTATCAGAACCATAATATGGTGAAGCACCAGATACATCTTCATTAATATCTTCATTATCAGTTAAAACAGCATCCAATGCAAATGAAACTGTTGAATTATCAGAAAGTGTAACAAGCAAGTATGAGGTCTTTTTAATAACCATTTCATATTTAACAACATTGTCATATTTTGCAGTGGTTGTGTTTGAATATTCAAACAATGATTTATATATATTATCTTGATTTTGAGTTAAATAATAACCACCACCATACATAATTGATTTAACATTATGTTTGTTTTCATCATAAACGAAATCTTCAACCTCATCAATAGTTCTTGTTAAAACATTAAGATAATAAACTTTTCCATCAGCAAAACCATAATAAATTCCACTGTTATATGGCTTAATCAATCCCATTCTTTGTTCAAAGATTTTCTCACCATTCATATCATAGATATATTGGTCTTTTATACTTGCAACAACAAATGTTGAATTATTAATAACTCCATCAACAACAGATTCACCTTCACCAAATGTTCTGATTTTTTCAAGCTCAATTGAATTTTGAGAAGAATAAATTGCCTTTTTGGTTAAAATATTACTACCAGAATTATAAACAATAGTATCATCAGCAGAATCAGTTTCATACATCACAACAACTGAATGATTTGCATCATAATTAACCATTAAACCAGTTTCTAAAACATTTGTATTATTTGTATTTGGTTTTTGCATAAAGATATAATAATAATCTTCTGCCTTAGACTCAACAAATGTAGCTTTAAGGTATCCACCTTCAAGTTCAATATCTTTGATTTCTGAGGTTGTTAAATCAAGAATTGAATATGAATATTTTTTGTGGTCGATTGATTGAGGATCACCTTGAACAGCAATATCTTCCTTTTCAATAAACACAAATTTGTTTGACATTGAATAGTGATATGCAGAAGTTCCATTTTCAACAAATTCATAAGTATATAACTTGTTGTTAATAAAACCACCAAAGTAAGCTTTGCCATTTGCTACAAAATAATATTTACCATCTTCAAAAACTCTAGTTTCTAATTCTGTTATATCATTAACTTCTAAAAGTTTGTTGCCAGAATAATCAAAAATTTGAATATCTGTATAATTTTCGTTTATTAAATCAGTTTCACGATTTGCAAAATAACCATCTTTGAGATAAATTGTTGTGTTAAATGAGATATATTTGTTCAAATCATTAAGATTTTCAGTTCTAAATTCAATCTCTTTACAAACTTTAATATTTGCAATATCAGATAAATCAACAACAAGTCTTTTTGAAACATATTCAGAACCATCTGTATATGAATAGAAGCAATAAGCAAAATTATTATAAACTTCAAAAACATTTTTATAATCAATAGTTTTGCCATTTGCTAAATAATCATACAAACTTCTGAAATAAACTTTTCCGTCAGATTCTGAAACTCTGTAATAAATTACTGTGTTGTTATCAACATTATATGTAAAATAGTTTTTAAACAATCCAATAATTTTTTCAAAATCAACTTTAGTTCCATTTTCAAAATAATACTTTGAATAATCATATTCAGGAGCAATTTCAACTGAAGTTGTGGCTGACTTGTTTATAGACTCAACCATTTTCTTTTGCTCTTCTGTGAGTTCATAAGTCACCAAAGGAGTTATTGGACCAACTGGATTTGATGGGCCTGTTGGATCACCTTTTTTATTTCTGGTTGCTAAAACAACACCCACAATAGAACCCGCGAGAACTGCAACCAAACAAATTGAAATAATAATTGCCTTTACTGAATTTTTAATTCTTCTCATATTGTACCTCAAAAATGTTAACTTTTCTTATTTATATAAATATAAATAATACATCAATATTAGTATATCAAACCATAGTCAAAAATACAAATAAAATGCATAACTTTAACGGCTTTTTCTTAGAAATTTTCGGAAGTTACAGCAACTACCCACAACTTAGTTATAACAACATAAATGTTGAAATTTGACAAATTTTAAAATCAAAAAAGTTATTAACAATTAAATGATGTTGTTTTAATAACTAATTGCACTTATAAAGCATTATTTTAACAACAACATTGTAAGTTATTAACAAAGTTATTAACAATTTGCCTAGTTATTAACAAAAAACTATAAAAAAACAAATATTATAAAATTTATCACACCAACAATCGGATACACCACTTTAACAAAATTTAAAAATCCTATTAAACTCAAAATAAGTGAAACAAAAATTGCAATTCCAGATGATAAAACATTACTTTTAAAAGCACTAATTAATCTTTGTTTTACACCAACAAGTGCTGTGATTAGCGAAGACAAAATTGCCAAAAACAACCCCAGAACAAATACAATAAGCTTAACCCCACCAACATATTTAAAGTATTCAAAAAACGGCATTTCAAAGCCAATAAATTGCTGATTTCCATTTAAAAACTTTCCAAAAATAAACAGAATAATTAAAAATAAAAATGAAAATAAAAATGATACAATCAAAATAATTTTTTTATTTAAATTCAACCCAAATTCACCCGCAATTGGTTCTATTTGAACAATATTCATAAAGATATAAGTAATTACAAAAAAGATTGCTTCAACAGCAAATTTCATAGAATAATTTTCAAAAGAAATCATTTCTACATTATTTAAATTTTTTATAAACCAAAAACTCAAAAACAACAAAATCAAACCAACAATTATATCAATTTTAACTAGTCCACCAAACCCAAAACACAAGACAAAAAATATCAACAATATTAAAAATATCCAAACAAAATAATAGTTATTATTTAATAAGTTTTTAATTGTTAAAAACAAACCAGAAAACATAGCCGCCGACATTAAAACAAGGTTCAAAAACACTAAAATAGATTTTATTTTAGATTTGGTTAAAAATGTATTTTTTGCTATATTTTTATTAATTTTATTCATTTTTAAAATATTTTTAGATTTTAAATTTTGACTAAAAATTTTATAAACAAGGCAAAATAAAAGCAAAAACAAAATCACAATTTGAAAGTAAAATAATTTTCCAAATTTAACAAAAAAACTATAAATTTCTGCACCAGAAATAAATCCCACACCAACAACCGAACAAAGCATTAATAAAACAATTTTAAAAATCAAAAATACACCTTTATTTTTCATATTAAAATATATGTCAACTCAAAAATACAAATTCATTTTTGAATTTTTCTACACAAAAAAAGATTGAGCTTTTGCTCAATCTTTTTGTCTATGCATTTGCATAACTAATACTTGATATTCGACAATATTCACCACTGCCATCAACTGTATCATCTTTGATATATTTGATTATCAAATATTCACCTTTGGCAACATTAAATGACAATGATTCACTCTTCGAAGCACCTTTATTATAACCTGTAAACAATTTTGTTCCATTGCTGTTATAAACCTCAAGTTTATCATTATTTGCTTCTCTTGAGAATGAATAAGTGAATGTAATCTTTCTGGTTGCATTATTATTAATTGGTGCAGCATGAAGCATTAAATATGCCGTTGAATTTGAAACACCAACATTAGTTGCAGAAAATGTTCCAGAAGAGGTTTCTTTGAAAATAAACGATCTTTCAAAATCAATATTAGTCATTTGTGCATATCTTGATGTATCAGCACCTGATGAACCTTTTCGGAATAAAAATCTTACATAATCACCTTTTTTCAAAGCAATTTCTAAATGACCTGTCTTGTTAGAACTATTTCCATAAATTCTTTCATATATAGATGAATTATAATATATAGTCAAATAATCGCTACTAACAGTTGAAACAACATTATAATCAAACTTAAATATTCCATCATAAGGAGCATAATAGTAATAATTTACAGATGATGAATTAGAATCATGTCTGTTTTCAGTTCTAAGTCCGTCTTTGTTAAATAAGTTGTATTCATTTTGCAAACCATTAGAACTAATATTCATTGAATATTGATATTGTGAATAATCTTGATAAATATGATACCAATCAGAGAATGTTGCATCTTGATATGAGTATATACCATCAGATTCAACACAATACATATCACTTGTTATGGATTGACCATCTAAGAATCCACCAAAGTTAAGACACAAATAATATTTTCCAGGATTTGGAATTGTGATAGACACAGTATGAGCACCAACAACCGGAGAAAAACAAGCAGTTGCAACAGATGAACTTCTATTGTTTGAATCTCCAGGAACTCCAGGTGTAACAGTCACCAATGGACCAGTATCAGTTGTATCTAATCTTGTATAACTTCCATGATTAAATATTGCTAATGTAATGGATGCATTATATTTTCTTGTTTCAATATAGTTATAAACTCTCTCCCAACCAGAAACAGTTGTTAAACTAAATCTTGACCACGAATTTAATGAATCAAATGCATATCCAGATTCATTTGTAATCGTATCAGGTTTTGAAACATAGAAATGTCTGATATATGGAGTATCATCACCAGAATTCACTGAAACATCTTTTGAATATGTTATTGTAAGAGTATCCCCAGGAGCAAAATTATCATCAAACAAATCTACATTTGTATAATCATCATCATCACCAGAATATTCAAAATTTAATGAACCATTTTTATAAATTCTTAAATAGTCATAATTATCTTCACTTTCAACACCAAATCTAAATGAAACATTACAATAATCTGTTGCAACAAAAATCATTTCAGCAGTTGTGTTGTGATATCTATCATCATCAGCATTAGAAGCACTATTTGTTGCAGTTAAAATTCTACTACTTTGAGTGAATGTATAATCAGTTGTTGAATAAATTGGGTCAAATGTTAAATCTTTAATATAAACATCATCACCCAGTGAATCAACTGAACCATCTTTGGTGTATCTTATTTCTAAAGTGTCACCAACATCCATAAGTTGAGAGTAGTGTTTATATCTAGTAGAACCACCATTAAGTTTACAAGCGGTTGAACCATTAAAAATAATATACAATTCATCAAATGAGAATTCTGAATTGATTGCATAATCAAATCGAACATTCACAAGACCAGTAGCAGTAAATGTAAACGATCTTGATGAATCTGAATCACTTTTTCCACTATTTGTGTTATAAATCAAATTGCCTTCTTGGGCATAAGGATATGTTGTGTTATTTGCAAGTTTAACTGCAGGAAGTGCATGATAATTATAGAAACTCCAAGCCTTTCCAGATGAAGAATAATAATTCCAGTATTTTCCCCAACCAGATTTCTTTCCTGCTGAACCACAGAATAACATAAGTTTTGATGATGTACAACCATAGAATGGTGCTAAATCATATTTTGATGCTGCAATTGAAGTTACTGAATTTGGAATATAAACAGAAGAAAGTGCTGTGCATGATGTAAATGCCAATTCACCAATATCTTCAAGACCATCATTAAGAGCAAGTGTTGCCAAGTTTCCACAATTTTCAAATGCGGAATTTCCTATCACTTTAAGACTTGATGGTAATTTTAAATTAACTGGCAAACCATGAGAGTATCCAAATGCTTTATATCCAATATATTCAACTCCAGATGGAACTGTCATTGATGATATACTTGCATAATAGAATCCCAAATTACCAATATATTTTACTGAAGAACCAGATGCAAATGATATGTTTGCTGCTGGACAATAATAAAATGCATAATTATTTATTCTAGTAACACCAGCAGGAATTGTAATATTTGAAGCTAAAGTTTTGCAATTATGAAATGCATGTTCACCAATATATGTAAGACCTGTTGGTAAAGCTGGTGAAATCGATGTCATTTTCTCCAAACTTGAAAATGCATAATCACCAATATAAGTTAAATATGTTGGAAGTGTAACAGATGTGATGTTTGTGTGATCTTTATAAGCATTATTTTCAAGTTTTGTTACATTGTGTCTTCCATTAACACCATCATCATAAGTTGTTGGAATTGCAAGAGCTCCAGAAACAGAGCCAGATGAAGATGGAGTTCCTTTAATTGAATAAGAGCTTCCAGTGTATGTGAAAATCATCTTATCATAGTTATAACAAATTGTTGCACCAGTAAGTTTTGAGTTTTCTGTGCCTTTTGTAATGTTGCCCCACTCTGTTGAAGTTCCACCATAATATACATAAGCAAGTGCTGAGCAACCATAGAATCCATATGCACCAACACTTGTCATAGCTCTATAGAACACAACAGTTGTAAGTGCTGAACAACCATGATATGCATAATCGCCAATTGATGTTACACCTGTTGGAAGTTCAACTCTAGTGAGTTTTGTGCAATTTGCAAAAGCATATGAAGGAATTGATGTTACTCCTGTTGGAATCTTAATTCTAACAATCGCAGTTCCCTCAAAAGAACTTGAACCAATTGATGTTACAGCACTTGGAATAGTAATATTGGCAAGTTTTGCACAACTTGTAAATGCTGCAGCATTAATAGTTGTAAGTGTCGATGGCATCTTAACAGATGTAAGCTCTGAACAATTCATAAATGCATATGAACCAATTGAAGTTACACCTTCTTGAATGACTACAGTTGCAAGCTTAATGCAATCATAGAACATATAAGAACCAACAACTGTCATTGTTTTTGGAATAGTAACAGATGTAAGTGCTTCACAATCTCTAAATGCACTAGTACCAACAGTTGTTAAACCATCCATCAAAACAAGAGTCGCAAGTTTTGTGCAGTTATAAAATGCTGCATCACCAAGAGTTGTTACAGTTGCAGGAAGTGTAAGTGCAGTAATTGCAGTACTAGCAAAACCATAATTACCAATTGATGTTACACCTCTTGAAATATTAACAGTTGCAAGTTTTGAGCAGCCATTAAATGCATAGTTGCCAATTGTTGTAACACCTTCTGGAATAACAACAGTTGTTAAACCTGTGCAACCATTAAATGCATATTCACCAATTGAAGTTATACCTTCATTAAGTGTAAGCGATGTGAGTGAAGTTAAACCATAGGCAGCATATTTGCCAATTTTTGTTGCATTGGTAACTTTAAGTGTAGTTAAAGTTGTTATATAATCCTTCATTGCAGTATTGTATTCTTTATTAAACCAATAATTCAAATGAGGATATGATGTATCACTAGCAGTTTTTCCAATAAATGGAACTGAAAGTGTAACAAGACCAGTACAACCTTGAAGAGCATCTTCATCAATTGTTGTTACAGCATTTTTGATTGTAAGTGTTGTAATACTTGAGCAACCATAGAATGCATTTGATGAAATTGTTGCTTTTGTTGCACCAGTAACAACAACAGTTTTAAGTGTTGTTGGAACATAAGTTGCATTGTTTTGGTATTTGTCTGAACCAAAAATATAACCAAAATATGTATTAGATGAAGTGCTTGTTGAACCACCAACAAGTGGAATTGTGAGAGATGCAATAGCTCCGCACTCTTGCAAAACACCACTTCCGATTGTTGTAACTGAATTTGGAATAACCATAGAAGTTATTGCATCACAGTTATAGAAAGCAAATTGCTCAATATTTGTTACAGTTGAAGGAATTGTAACATTTGTCATTTTTGCACAACCATAGAAAGCATTTTTGCTAATCTTTGTTAATCCTTGAGGAATAACCATAGTTACAATCTTTGCACAGTTATAGAATGCAGCTTCACCAAGAGTTGAAAGAACTGCTGGCATATTAACAGTTACAAGTGATGTGCATGAGTAGAATGCATTTTTTCCAATTGTTTTTACTGAATTTGGAATAGTAATTGAAGCAATTTTTGTTCCTCTAAATGCATTTTCACCAATTGTATGACAAGATGAATCAGCTTCAAATGTAACAGTTGCAAGTGAAGAACAATTATAGAATGTTGAAACAAGTGATTCAACACCTGTAGGAATTGTAATTGATGTAAGTTTTACATTTGATTCAAAAACACCTGTACCGAGCGAATAAACAGTTGTTGGCATTGCAAAACTTGTAAATATTGTATTATAAAATGCATAATCTCCAAGCATTTGAAGACCTTCATTTGTTGATACAGTAGCAAGTTTTGAACAACCATAAAATGCTCTTTGTCCAATAGTTTTCACAGATGCAGGAATTGTCACAGATGCAAATTTTGCACAATCATAGAATCCATATTCTCCAATTGATGTAACTGTTGCAGGAATTGTAATTGTTGTCATTGCATCGCAGTTTCTAAATGAATAATTTCCAATTTGTTTTAATGTTGATGGAAGTGTAATAGATGTCATTGAAATTTGACCATCAAAAGCATTAGCCTTTGTTGTAACAACCGGTTTGAATCCATTAACACCATCAGTATAATATTTTGGAACTTTAATTGATGTTTCAATGGTTCCCCTACCACCAACATCATAACCGTCCAATGTTGAGTTGTGTGTAAATGTTAAATATTCAAATGAACCAGAACAATCATTATCATAAATTGCATATAAGAAATATGTTGGATCTTCATCACTATAAGCATCAACATTTGTGAAGCCCCAATATGCATTATATCCTTTATATGCAACATATGTTGTTCCTTGATATACATATGAAGTAAGTGATTGATAAGTAAGTTCACCAGATGAGAAGTAATCAGCTGAAATCATCCAACCAACCAAGTTTGCCCCATCAACAACCGCTGCTGAAGTTGCAAATGTAATATACTCAGTATATTTAACATTTGTATTTGCACCTGGCAAGTTCTTATAGTTTTGTAAGAAATTCTTTCCTGCTGCAGTCTCTGGACCATAATATCTTAAATTAATACCTGCAAGATCATATGCAGCATACAAGTGAATATTTTGTCCATAATATTTCCAAGTTACAGGAGCAACTTTTCCTGGACCATACATTCTTTCTTCGTTTGGAAGAATTGAATCAGAGAAATTTGATACAATCTGATCACCAGAATATTTTGCAGTGACAACAGTTCCTGCTTGTGCAGAGGTTGCAATACCCCAAACTTTAAACCTCAAACCAACAGGAAGTGCAAAGTTAATATCACCATTCTCTTCTTTATAATTAATTGCTTTATAAATTTTATCATAAGTTACAGTTACTGAAAGTGAACCAGTTAACTTGCTAACAAGGTTAACTTTTGTGTTAAGCTCATCAACTGTATAAGCTGTAACATCAAATGAACCTGGCAAGAAGTGATATGTGATTGTATATTCATTTGCTTGCCAGAAAGCTGTAAATTTAGCTTTTTCTGAACCCTCATGTGTTGACCTTAAGTTCATAAAATATGTGCTCTTAATATACACATAATAGTTAGGATTGTCAGGATTCATATATTTGCCATTGCTTGATTCAAATTTATTATTAGAAGCATGAGTTTTGTTTTCAACAATAGCTTTTGTTGTTGCATGATAATGCCATCTGTTATCTTTACCTGCATTATCAGTCATATTGCTAAGACCCCAACCAATAAATGTATAACCAGTTTTTGTTGGATTAGCAACATTAAAACCTGTATCAAAATATGCAGTTCCATCTGAATAATTTGAAATATCGTCTGTCGCAATATTTGGGTTATTCATATCAAATGTATAATAATATGTATTTTTTGTCCAAATAGGCTCAATTGTAACTGTTGCATTATTATTACTTGATAAGTTTTTAAAGTAATAAGTTGCAGCAGTTGTTGAAATTTCCATACTGGTTCCAGTTTTGTTAGAAGTGCTTGATGTAGATGAACCATAATAATGTTTTACAGTAAAGTCTGAATATTCATCTTTTTCATTCATTCCTGTAACTTTCCAACCAGTAAAGTGATAACCAAGTGGCGAAGATGTTGGTGCTGTAATTGAGAACCAAGAATCATATGTCGCCTTGCCTGTGGTTAAACTGATAGTTGTGCCATAACCAGCACCAGCATTAATAACAGTATATGTCTTTGCATCCCAGTGAGCATTAAATGTAACAACACTATTTTTTACACAATGCAAATTCAAGAAATAATTTGCAGTAATATTTGAAATAGTTGCAGAGGTAAACTTTGTTCCACTTCCAGAGGTTCCACTTCTGTAGAAATGTTCACAAGTAAATCTCTTATCTGTGCAAGTGCTACAACCAGATAAATCCCAAGAGTTAAACAAATAACCAGTTTTTACAGGATTTGCAATATTTTTCCAAGTGTCATAAGTTGCAGATGTTGTATCATCAGTTTGTTCAGCATTGTTATACTTTCTTGAAATTGTATAAGTTGTTGCTGTCCATTTTGCTTTTAAATTAATTGTATGACCTTGTGTTGATGTTAAATTAATAAATTCAGTGTTAACTGTGTTTGGATAATTCGCACTTGCTGATTTTGAATCAGTTGCATTAGTATCAACATTTTTGATATCCCAGCCAGTAAAATCATAACCATGTTTTATAGGTGATGTAACATTAAATGCAACATCATAAGTTGCTTTTGCAGGTTTCAATGCTGAAGCATCAAACACTCCACCATTTTCATCATAAGTCAAATTATACTCAATCGCTTTCCAAGTTGCTTCAAAGGTAACTGTTCCAGCAGTTGACCTTAAATTTTTAAACCAAGTAGATTTACAACCAGAAAGTGTTGTTCCTGTAAATGAAGTTGTTACAGTTGTTTGTGAAGTTCCGTGATAGTGAGTAATTGTATCACCAGTTGTTTCATTTTTATTTTCACAATCTTGGATATTCCAACCTTGGAATATATAACCAGTTTTTGTTGGATTTGAAACAGAATGAGCAGTGTTATATGTGAATGTTGAATTACTCCAAGCTGATGCTAAATTTGTATATTTTACAGTATATGTATTTGCCGTCCAATTAGCTTTCAGAGTAACCGTTCCGCCTTCTGACCTTAAGTTTTTAAAGTATCTATAAGCGACACCAGTTTTTCCAGTTCCGGTAAATGTTCCAGTTGGATTTGAATTACCATAATAGTGAGTAATTGTATCTCCTGCAACTGTATCTGTGTTATTACAACCAGAAATATCCCAAGAAGCAAATGTGTAACCTGTTTTTATTGGATTTGTTACTTCAAAAACTTCATCATAAGTTCCTGTTGTTGGATACTTACCACTGGTAGCTTTTTTACCACCATTATAATCATAAGTGATTGAATATGTATTTTTTTGCCAAGTAGCCGCAAATGCAACCGTTGCCCCATCTGTTGCAGTTAAATTCAAATATCCAGATGTTGCTGTAACTCCCGTTGCAGATGTTAAAGTATTACTAGTTCCACCCCACCAGTGAGTTGTTGCATCCATATTTGAAATATTCCAACCTGTAAATGTATAACCAGCTTTAACAGGTGATGGAACAGAAAAATCATCTGAACCACCAGCAACACCATAAGATCTGCTGGTTGGAGGTTCTGTTGTTCCAGAAGGATATTTTCCTCCATTTAAGTTATAAGATAAATAATATACAATAGGCTCCCAGCTATATCTAAAATCAACATCTTGACCATCAGCAGCTGGACACAATGAAACATAATAATAATCTGTATAAGATGATACTGAAAGAGTTGCATCATTGCCTTGCCACATATCTGCCAACAATACTTGCATACCCAAATATCTATAACCAGTTTTGTTAGCTTTATAAATTAATGCACTTGTCCAAGCACTTCCAGATGATGCACTTGTTCCTCTTGCAGTTCCACCTTGTGTATCAACAATAATATCATATTTCCACTTTGTCCAACTTGCATATACTGTTGTATTAGAAGTGAAATATGTATTACCTACAACAACTGTACCAGAACTATTAATAACTTGTGTAGAACCATCATAATAACCATTAAAGTTATAACCTGCACACTGTGGGGTTGTTACTGATGATGTGATTGAAGTTGCATAAACCTCTGTGATAGATGTTGAACCATATCTAATAACTCTGTTTGTAGAATCAGCTGTGATATAACTTGAAAAATTATCACTAAGTGAAATTGTGAATGTAACACATGAAGTATTCATATAGTTCATAGCACCATCACCAGTATCAAAGTTACCACAAGATGTCCAGTTAAATAAACCTGCTAAGTATTGAATATCCCACCATAAATATCCACCACCAACATCAGAATTCCATGCTGCAGCAGTATTTCCATCTTTTGTGTCATCTTGAAGTCTGGTATCACCTTCCATATCCCAAGAATATGTTCCAGCAGAACGATCAGTACTCCAGCCAAAACCCGAGTCATTACCAATACCAAAAGTATCTGAGTTTCCGACACTTGAAACATATCCATTATCTGCCAAGAATCCAGTATATACGGTTATATAATAATAAGTAAAATTGCTATAGTTTGTTAATGTAATTTTTCCATTTGCAACTGAACCATGATAATATGTGATTGATGTTCCACCATCACCATCTGAATAATATGGTTCAATTTCATTTTTAGCGAGTGAAATTGGACCATCTGTTTCTTGTGTTTGATTTGAAAATTGAATATTTTCTTTTACATAATAAACTTTTGATCCATCTGAATATTCAACCTCTAAAAGCATATCTGATGACATACTAATAAGATTAAAATCACTAATTGTAAGTTGTTCTTTGTTTCCAAATTCATGACCAAGATAATCATGCAACTTATATGAACCATCATTTCCAGTAAAGTATGCACCAAAACCAACAAATGCCAATGATTCATTTTCACTCTTTGTCGCAAAATCAACAAGTTCTGTCATTTCTAAAGTTTTTAAATTCAATAAGAATATTTTACCTAAGTTATCTTTGATAATATAATTTCCATTATCATATTCAACCAAAGATTTAATAACTTTATCAACAACAACATCACCTTGCATATTCAAAACTTTATATTCTGAAAGTGATGAATTATAAACAACAAAATTATCTGAAACAAAGTTGATTGTTTTTATAGAATATAAATTAGAACCATCTTCATTTAATGAATAAATTAAATCTTTAACTTCTCCATCTTTAACTTTAAAAATTCCTTCAGTTGTTAAAACAGAATTTAAATTTGTATAAACAATTGGAGCTTTTTGACTTGAAGATTTATATGATATAACTTCAACAAGTGTATCAATGTCATAATATACATAATTACCAAGTTCATTAAGAATACAATCAGTTGCAGTTTGTTCATATAAAACTAAATATTTATCTGAAAGCAATTGAGAATAATTTGCTTTAACATAATTATTTTTTAATGAGATATTTTTAACTTCATCACTTTCAAAAACATAATATGAATATTCATACTCTAAATACATACCAGTTTTTGAATTTTTAACTGTTTTTTCTGTTTTTGAATCCATTGAATCAATTGCTGTTGCTTTTTCAACAAACAATCCATACGATGTATAAATATAATTATAAATAGTATCATCAGTTAATTCAAAAGTTAATATTTTCTTTTTTGAACCATTATCAAAATAAATAATTACATCTTCTTGTTCATTAGTTGAAACAACATAATAATTTTTATTAAAATCAAACTCACTATCATTAGTTAAATTCAAATACTTATTTGTTGTGTCTTCTGAAACAAATTCATCAGTATAATCATAGATATACAAATCAACAATACTATTTGGTGTTTGCAAAACAAGATAATAATAATTGTCTTCAAATACAAAATTAAAATTGTTGTATTTATCTTGAATAATAAATGAACTATTTTCTTGTAATTTTAACAAAACTTCATTAACAACATTCACTCTATTAAAATCAATTTTTGCAATTTGAACTTTTCTATAAGAAACCAAATCTATAACATAGTCATAAGAATACAAAACATAGTCACCAACATATTGACTAACAGCAAAGTTATTGTAACCCTCTTCAGTTTCTAAAAGGTTATCTAAAGAAGTCAAAACAACATTTTCTGATTCATCAACAGTCTTAACAAAAACTTTTGGATTTTCATTTGCATTTTTCACAACAATATAATTGTCTGTGATTTTTTTAACATCTGAAATTGAATATCCAATACCTGTTAATAATTCAACATCTACAGGTGAAATTGTATCAATTGCAACACTGTTAGAATTAATTGTTTCAACCAAGTCTTTTTGCGAATCAACAAATGAAACTTCTGGAACAACTATTTCACCATTTCCACCGTTTCCTCCACCAGGCACTATTGGTGTTGTTGGTGCGATTGGTGTTGTGTTATTCAATGGATTTTTTGGTTTATTTTTGTTCGCCAAAACAATACCCACAGCTGAACCTGCAAGTACCACCACCAAACACAATGAAATAATAATAGCTTTAATTGATTTCTTTAGTTTTGCCATAAATTTTAATTCCTTTTATACCTTAGAATTCTATACATTATTAGTATATCAAAATGAACAAATTTTTACAAATAAATTATAATGTTTTTCAATAAAAAAAGGTGGAATTTTCCACCTATTTTTTATATATAAATCTTCCGCAAGTTTCACACTCAATAACACCATATTCACTGGTCTTCATTTGACCAAGTTTTGATGCCGAAATCTCCATTCTGCATCCCCCACACTTGTTAGTTGCAAGTGCTACAAACACAGGAAACTTTTTGCTATCTCTTTTTTGATTATAAATTGCCATAAGCTTTGCATCAATTGTTTTTGCTTGTTTTTCAAGTTCTGCTTTAGCCGCTTGAATCTTTGGTTCTTTTTCTTCTTTAAGTTTATCATAAGCAGCTTTATACTTATTAAACTTTTCTCTTTCAACCTTAGATTTTTTCATAATTTCTTCATATTCTTTACTTATTTGTTGAATATGAGAATAAATATTTGCAATATCTTTTTCAAGTGAATTTGCAACTGCTGAAAAATCTTTATATGCTTTTTCATAAATAGCAGTTTTACCTGCATCAGCAGATTCCATTTCTTTTTCAAGAGTTTCAAGTTTCTTCAAAAATTCATTATACTTTTCAGTTGCAATTCTAAATGATTCATTAACTTTTGCAGCTTGATTTTCAAGAACAATAATTCTTGACTTTTGATCTTTCAAAATTTGTTGAATTTCAGCAGCTTTTTCTCTGTCTTTTGACTTTGAAAGAGTTGTTTCTTCTGCAATTAATCCACTTTCAATTTCTTGATATTTTAATATATTTTCTAACATAATATCCTCCATGACATATTCACTATATCACACATTTAACAATTTATCAATAAGCCTATTTAACTTATATTTTTGATAAAGCAATTTATCTTTTTTTGCTCTCTTTTTATCAATGGTTTTTAAAAACTCCAAATTAGACTTCAAATCTTTTAAAAACAAAACAAAATCATTGTTTGAAACATCATTATCTCTGCCAAGCCAAATATTATAAATAGATTTTCTATTTCTTTGTTTTTTTGACGACTGAACAATAATGATTGGATAAAATCTATCCGCTTCAAAAATAATATAATCTTTTAAGATTCTAATTTTATTATCAAAAAGCCAAATTCTAAGTTCGTTAACATTTTGTGCTGGTTGCAAAACAAAATAATCACATTTTCTATTGCCATCATCACCAATATTTTGACTTTCCAAAATCTTGACAATTTCATGACCACCAACACCTGCAATAACAGAAACATCTGCAGATTTCACCGGGATCAAACCATCACCCACAGCAGTTTCAATTTTGCTAAGTTTTTTGTAATTAATCTTTGCTTCTAACTTACTCAAACTTTTTGCACTAATATCTGTTGCAATAATTTTTTCAACCTGCTCATTTTTAGAAAGCAAATCTGCAAGATATCCATGATCGGTTCCAATATCAGCAACCACCAATGGCTTTTTTAATTCACTTTGAACAAGCATAACAGCGGCTTGTAATTTTTCTATTCTGCTATAGGTTTTCATTTGCTATCAATATCCACATAATCTCTAAGTTTCTTGCTTCTAGATGGTTGTCTTAATTTTTTAAGAGCTTTTGCTTCAATTTGTCTAATTCTTTCTCTTGTAACACTAAACTCTTTACCAACATCTTCAAGTGTTCTTGTATGACCATCTTCAATACCATATCTAAGCATAATAACTTTTTGCTCTCTTGGTGTAAGTGTTGAAAGAACTTCCATAAGTTGTTCTTTAAGCATCATAATAGAAGCAGAATCTGCCGGAGAAATTGCATTTTCATCTTGAATAAATGTTCCAAGTGTAGAATCTTCTTCTTCACCAACAGGAGTATCAAGAGAAACTGTATCTTGAGAAATTTTTTGAATTTCAATAACTTTTTCAACAGGAATACCCATTTTCTTTGAAATTTCATCAACAGTTGGTTCTCTTCCAAGTTCTTGGAACAAATCTCTTGTTACCTTCTTTTGCTTGTTAATAGTTTCATACATATGAACAGGAATTCTAATTGTTCTTGCTTGGTCAGCAATAGCTCTGGTGATGCTTTGTCTAATCCACCAAGTTGAATATGTTGAAAATTTGAAACCTTTTGTGTAGTCAAACTTTTCAACAGCTTTCATCAAACCAAAGTTACCTTCTTGAATAAGATCCAAAAAGAGCATACCTCTTCCAACATATCTTTTAGCAATAGAAACAACAAGTCTAAGGTTAGATTCAGAAAGTTGTCTTTTTGCATCTTCATCACCTTCTGCCATTCTTTTTGCAAGTTCAACCTCTTGTTCTTGTGTTAAAAGTGGAACTTTACCAATATCTTTAAGATACATCTTAACTGGGTCATCAACATAAACTTGTGACATAAGTTTTTCCATTTCTTCATCATCTTCTGGAATAATTACATCTTCATTAATCTTAATGCCTGAATCAGAAATCTTTTTCAAAACTTCTTCCATTTCATCTGGACTCAAATTTGCAAATCTTTCAGTAACAGTATCCATTGAAATTTCGCCGTCTTTTTTTCCAAGTTCAATAATCTTCTCAACTTCTAAATCAATTTTCTCTTTTCTGTTCATAAATCCTCTACCTTCTTATTTTTTAATTTAATTAATATATCTTTAATTTTTTCAGAAATTTCTTTTCTCTTAAAATTATCAACTTCATTTTGATAATCATTTGTAAGTTCTTCCTGCTTAATCATCAAATATGATTTATACACCGTCCACAAACAATCATAATAATATTTCTTTTCATTTTGCTCATCTTCAGAAGACTCAGCATTATAGTTTATAATCTCAACGATAAGTGATTGTTTATCATCTTGAAAATCAGTATATAATCTTTGAATCAAATCAACTTCAGGGTGATTATTTATATAGTCTGAAATTACTTTATAAAATTCTCTTCTAACTCCTGAAAATAAATATGTTACATCTGTATTAAAATGAGCAAAAGGCTTTTTATGCAAAAGTGAACATAAAATGTATTTTTCAGCCTTAACAACCACAGTATTTACATTTTCAGCATCATAATCATCATCTTTAATTTCCGTCTTTTTTGCAGTTACAAATCTATTTTGAATTTCTTCAGAAACTGACTTACCTGCAAGTTTTGTTTCAATTGCTCTTCTAACAAAATCAATATTTGTTTGAGCCATTTCACAAACCATAGGTGTATATAATTCTCTTTCAACAGAACTTGAAAGATCCGCCAACACTTCAATTGCATCATTTAAATATTTAACCCTGCCATCAACATTTGATAAATCATATCTAGTTTTTAAATATTTTAATTTAAACTCAACAAGTGGAAGTGACTCATCTAAAAGTTTTTGGTAACCTTCTTTTCCATAAGCCTTTATAATATCATCTGGATCATATTTATCCGGAAGTTGAACAACCATAACATCAAGTCCATTTTCCTTTAATATGTCAAGACCCCTAAGAGTTGCATTTTGTCCAGCAGAATCACCATCATAACAAATGTAAACTTTATCAGCAAATCGTTTAATAAGTTTTGCTTGACTCTGTGTAAGGGCCGTTCCCATACTTGCAACTGTCATTGTGAAACCTGCTTTATGAAGAGAAATTGTATCCATATAACCTTCAACAACAATCACATAAGGAATCGGACCAATTTGTCTTTGTTTCTTTAAATAATTAACCGCATACAAAGTATTTCTTTTATTAAACAATTCTGTTTCAGCAGTGTTTAAATATTTTGCAAATTCAGGATGTGGATCAAGTGTTCTTCCTCCAAAAGCAATGACATTTCCATAAATATCAATTATCGGAAACACAAGTCTATTAGCAATTGGATCATATATCCTTCCACCATCTTTTTGTTTAACAACACCAACAGAAAGCATTTCTTCATTGGTATAACCTTTTGATCTTAAAAATTCAGGAAGTTCATTATATCCATCAGCATAACCAATACCAAATCTCACACCAAGCTGACCTGAAAGCTGTCTTTTTTCCATATATTCATTTGCAGCTTTAGCAGATGGTTTTGAAAGATTGTCGTGATAATGTTTTGCAGCCTCTTTCATCAAAGAAATTAATCTATCTTTTCTCTTTTTCGCAGCTGCAATATCAGCCCCTGTTGCCGAATTATCAAAACTATCAGGAACCTCCATATTTGCCCAAGCAGCCAAAGTTCTAACTGCTTCAACAAATGTTTGAGATTCAATTTGCATAACAAATTTAATAACATCTCCACCAACATGACAACCATAACAGTAAAACATATTATCTATGTCATTAATACAAAGTGAAGGTGTTTTTTCACCATGAAATGGGCATCTACACCAATAATATCTACCCTTTCTTTCCAATTGAACATACTTAGAAACAACATTAACAATATCATTTTTCTGTTTAAGTTCTCTCTTGAAATCATCTAAACTTTCTCTTTCCAATGTCGTCTCCTTGTATATTTTAAAAATAATTGCATATACTAATATATTTCGACTAAAAATAAAAATTCCCTACAAAAAAAATAAAGTATGCAAAAAACATACTTTATTTCTTATTTTTTATAAATTTTAAGCAGCAAAATTAGGATATAAATCAGTTATATTAGTTACAGTTTGCATCAACTTATCAACCAAATAATATGATTTTGTTGTATCAGAATTTGTGATAACAATAAGCATATAATTGTTAGTTAATTTTGAATAATCTGAAATAACTGGTATTTGACCTTCTTCATAAGTGTAATATGTAACTGAATTGTTTGTTTCAGGAAGATATTTATAGTATTGAATTCCAGTTGCAACACCTTCTAATCTAAATGTGCTTTCAAAAACATATTTAGCATCTGGCTTTCCATTACAAATAACAGTAACATCATTTGAAACATACACAAAATCTGGTGTATTAACAGAAGAAATTGCTTCATCATAAATTTTTGAAACAGCTTGATCAACAACAAAAATTCCACCGTCGCTTTCAGCAACATAAGCAATCAAATTAACTGGAGTTGAACCATCAGTTGTTGTATATAAAGCACAGAATTTTCCTTGCTCTTGAAGTCCAGTTGCAGCAATAATATCATTAGAAACAAGAATAAAATTATCATTATTTGCAGCAAGTTCAATCTCTTTTACAGAAGAGTCTTTAAATGCAGTATAATGTATTTCTTCAACTGATTCAGGAATAACAACAGAATTAATTCCTGTTTTACCTGTAAACACATTTTTGCAAATAAACTTAACAGTTGGAGCTATTTCAAATTCACCTGCAACAGAATTTTTTACATAAATAAGTGAATCATTTAAAACTGTGAAATCATATTGTGAATTTTCAAGATTTGAATACCATTTTGTATCAACAAATGCAGCAATATTGATATTGTCACCATTAAACTCATCAGCGGTTGAAAATACAATATTTTCAAGATTTGTACAACCCTTAAATGCATTATTTTTAATTTCTACAACTGATGACATATCCAATGTTTTAAGTGAAGAATAATTTTTAAAATACTCTTTGTTGATAATTGAAACTGTTCCGTTTAATGTTAAAGTTTCAAGTGTTTCAGATAAATCACCATACCAAGAAGTAAATGAATTAACCGCAAAAGCATCGTTGTAAAAGAGCTTAGACAAAGTCATTGTTGTGATCTCACAACCATCAAAAATTGATGTTCCTCGTGGAACAAAGCGGTCTGAAATTGTTATATTATCAAGCATTTTACAATTTGCAAATGAATTATTTCCAAGTTCAACAACTGATGAATTTTTAACAAAATCAAAACTTGCAAGTTTAGCACAACCATTAAAAGCATTAGCATCAATTGCAGTCATTGAATCTGCAAGTTCAACTGATTCTAAACTTGAACAACCATAAAACATATGTGCAGCAACTTTTGTAATAGAAATATTTGTAATAGCTGAAAAATCAACTGCTGTAAGGTTTTCACAACCATAAAAAGCAGATTGAGAAATTGATATTAATTTATTGGTAAATTCAACTTCTCCTGAAACTGATGAATTTTTAAATGCAGCAGCATCAACAGAAATCATTTTTTCAAAATCAATTTTTTCAAGAGAAGAACCTTCAAATGCAGATTCACCCACAACAAATTCTGTCAAATTTGTTCTAATTTCTTTTACCACTTTATTGTCTTTAAATGCAGATGATTTAAAACCATCAACATAATAATTAACACCTTGAACAACAACATCTTGAGGAATAACAACAATTGAATTTGTGCCTTCTTCATAGCCTTTTACAACAGCATAAGGGTTGTCTTGCACACCACCATCTGCAAAAAGTTCAAATTCAACACCAGCAGTGCAGAAATATCTTCTCATATTAGAAGTTTTCCACTTTGCATAAATTGAAACTGTTGCATCTTTTTCAGCCAAAACTTTAGCAGTTTCAATCTTTTCATCAGATGAATTATACCAACCATCAAAATAATCAAAATATTCAGTATTTTCGAAAGTTGGAAGCATATAACCTTCATTGATTGCAACCGATTTTGTTTCTGCAGGAAGCAAATCTCTTATAAATTCTGGCAAATCATAATTCACATTAACAGAAAATTGTGAAACTGGTTCTGGTTGAGGATCTTCTGATTCTCCGCCACTTTCACCACCATTATCACCATTTCCCGAACCACCATTATCTCCGTTTCCTGAACCACCATTACCAGGTGTTGGAGTTGGTGCAACAGGTTGTTCTGTTCCAGTTGATGGAGTTTCAGTTGAGTTTTTATTTTTATCTTTTCCACATGCCGAAAAAACAAACATAACTGGCACGATAAGCAAAATCATAAACACTTTTTTGCATTTGTTAAAGAAATTTTTCATTACTATCCCCCACGATAATTAAATACATAATAATTATAATTTCTTTTAGAATTAATTGTCAAACAAAAATATAATTGTAAATTAATTAAAATAAAAATTTACTACTTTAATTCTATTATGATTCAAAATGGAAATTTTTAACAAAAAAAATCTAGGCAAATTCGCCTAGATTTTTAATATGTTTATTTGTTTCCAAAATTATTTTCTTGGGTTTTTAATGTTAGCTTGAGCAGCAGCAAGTCTAGCAATAGGAACTCTGAATGGAGAACATGAAACATAAGTAAGTCCTGCATTATGACAGAATTCAATTGAAGATGGATCACCACCGTGTTCACCACAAATACCAAGTTTAATATTTGGTCTTGTTTGCTTACCAAGTTTAGCAGCCATTTCAACAAGTTTACCAACACCAATTTGATCAAGTTTTGCAAATGGATCAGATTCGTAAATCTTTGTTTCATAATATGAACCTAAGAATTTACCAGCATCGTCTCTTGAGAAACCAAATGTCATTTGTGTTAAGTCGTTTGTACCAAATGAGAAGAATTCAGCTTCTTTAGCAATTTCATCAGCAGTTAAAGCAGCTCTTGGAATTTCAATCATAGTACCAACATGATATGGGAATTCTTTTAAGCCATTTTTAGCAATAACTTCTTCAGCTGTTTTAACAACAACATCTTTAACATATTTAAGTTCTTTAACTTCGCCAACAAGTGGAATCATAATTTCTGGAACAATATTCCAATCTTTATGAGCTTTTTGAACGTTAATAGCAGCTCTAATAACTGCTTTCGTTTGCATTTTTGCAATTTCTGGATAAGTTACAGTTAAACGACAACCTCTATGTCCCATCATTGGGTTTGCTTCGTGAAGAGATGCGATAATTGCCTTAATTTGTTCAACGGACTTGCCTTGTGCTTTAGCAAGCGCCATAATATCAGCTTCCTCAGTAGGAACGAATTCGTGTAGTGGAGGGTCTAAAAATCTTATCGTTACAGGGTAACCTTTAAGCGCTTCGTAAATAGCTTCAAAGTCGCCTTGTTGCATTGGTAAAATCTTATTAAGTGCAACTTCTCTTTCTTCAAGAGTGTCAAGTCGGAGGCCAAGCGGTCTTAGGAAGACAATACAGCTTTGCACCTCCTTGGCTCACAGAACGACATGGCTACGA